>CAZJDM010000016.1:0-42771 GCA_964544765.1 uncultured bacterium | reverse complement strand
CACTTCGTGGCGCACAGGGTAAACGCATTTTAACATTTTTGCTTTTGCATTTTAACTAGAAACAGAATATACTTATCGCCCTTAACCCGTAGTAAACAAGTTCTTATATAACGTTTATAACGTTGAGGTGGAAAAATTGGGTCGTAGAATATTGAAAGTTAGTATTCCCGCTATTTTAGGATTCATGGGTTTAATTATCTTTGAAATTGTTGATGTTTTCTGGATAGGTAAAATTGGCAGTAAAGCTATAGCTGCCGTTGGAGCAGCTAGTTTTATCATTTGGACAATATATGCTCTTCAGAATTTAACTCATATAGGGTGTGCAACTCTGATGTCTCAATGTTATGGTGCCGGCAAAATTAAAGAGGCTCATCGAGTGGCAGCTGAGACTTTTTGGCTAAGTATTATCTTTATTTTGATTATGATGGGTGTATTATTTCTATCTTATGAAAAAATCTTTTTCTTGATGGGGCTTGATGAAGAGACTCTTAATTTTGCGGGTCAATATTTCTCTGTTTGGCTCTGTGGTTTGCCGGTGATTTATTTGTTTTCTCTGCAGGGACAAATATTTAGTGCTTATAGCGATACTGTTAATATGATGGTTACTCTGGCTATATCATTATTAATTAATATCGTTCTGGACCCCATTTTGATGTTCGGATACCTTGGGTGTCCTGCTCTAGGAATTAAAGGGGCCGCTTTGGCGACCATTGTTAGTTCGGTTATTGGTTTATTGATTCGTCATAGGATCATGAGAGATAAAAACTGTATTGGTAGGTGGAGATCTTATTTTGTTGTTCCCCAAATCTATCTTCGAAGGATTTTGTCAATTGGTTTACCAACGGCTGTAAATAGTGCGTCATGGACCCTAACTTATCCATTTTTATCAACGATAATTACAAAGTTTGGGATGTTACCATTAGCAGCTTTAAATTTGGGACATAGAATAGAGGGGGTTCCATATTTTATTGGTATGGGATTTCAAATCTCACTGGCTTCAATAATTGGTCAGCTGTATGGGCAGGGAAAGAAGTCCGATATACAAGCTACTATGATTATGGGGCTTAAAATTATAACATTGATTTTATTGCCAGTATCGCTGATTTTTGTTCTTATCCCTGAACAGTTAATATCGTTGGTGAATTCTGATCCGGAGGTTGTTGAATATGCAGCTGAATATTTACGTATAATCGGTATCTTTGAGATCTTTATGGGGTGGGAGTTATTAATTGAAGGTGCATTCAACGGAATTGGTAATACCAGAGTCTATATGAGGATCGTTACTCCTATTACTATCTCTCGGATTCCCTTATCTTACTTTTTTGCTATCACCATGAATTTGGGTGTTAGTGGTATTTGGTGGGTCATTAGCTGTACTACCTTCTTAAAAGGAACCTTGCTGTTTTGGGCGTTTAATTACTGTAAATCTAATCGTAAGAAGGGGATAGTTCCAGCTTATGATCTATGTCTTAGATAAATTAGATAAAATCGAATATTACGCGAGATGGCGAGAAATTCATACATAGTTAATCACTGATGTGAAACCTACCAGCAACTAGTTAATACACTTCAAAAAAGGGACCCGCCCTTTCGGGGCCAAGTCCCTGTTAAGTCAAATTAACGTCGTGATCAATAAATTAATTGACCAACCAACAACCAGCTACAGCTATAATTGAAAACTATATAATTGACCAACTAATTGTTGAATATTAATTGTAAACTATAAATCAAGAGATATCATGGCTCTTATTTTATGGTCTTTTTCTCCTTCAGCAGGAACTTCCATAGCATATTCAAAGATTGGTCTGAACTTCTTATCTTCTAAAAATACTGTGGTATTTACGGCCCAGATGTAATCCTTTTCGCCTTCTTGGTCAATAATAGAAAGGGTGGCACTTGGTCTTACGAAATCAGCGAACATATAACCTGCTCCAACGTTATAGGCTCTTTTTAATGTGTCAGGTGAGCCTAAAAATCCGTCGGTTACATTAAGAGAAGTGGTAGTTTTTTCAACTTCCACACCGGCAATAAAAAGAGCATTGTAAGCGGATAAAGCCACAAAAGGTGCTACAATAGATCTGATGTTTTCATCCAGAGGAGCTAATCTAGAGATATTAACACCATATGTATATCTTAGTTCACCGCTCAGATCCTTATCTTTAAATTCATCATCTGATTCACCAAACAAATCAAGTTGGATATCATAATTGTTATCTTGATTTCTATCTCGGTAAGCACCTTTTTCGATGTCATTCTGGACATTAAATCTCCAGCTATGTCCCCAAGGTAAATCTCCAGCTAATTGCATACCTAATGCATAGGTACCGTTGTATAGAGAACCGTCATCGCCACTGGCAAAAGTTATTGGGTGCATATTACTAGTTCTAGTAGTAACTCCAGGACGGGGATTAAATTTTCCTACTTTAACTTTGAGATAATCAGAGATCTTATACCGAACCCAAGCATGATCGATTAGTTTGAAAGTTGAGTTATTAGTGTCAGTATCAGCTTTTACGGGTTGAAAACGAAGCCTGATTTTGTATTTGATTTTCTTTTTAAAAGCACCAGCAAAGGCAAATCTACCTCTATAGGATCTAAATGATGAGGAGTAATCATCTTCTCCTTCCGTCTTACTATATTGAAATCCGGTTATAAGATCTCCAGAGATGTTCAATTTAGCATCTTCACCCTTTACTATGGTAAATTTGGAGAAAGCTACAGATGACATAAGAACACTACTCAACAGAAACACTAAAATGTACTTCATAAATTGTTCCCTTTCTTGAAAATATGTTATCCCTTAATACAGAATTAATACAGAATGCTACCCCGTTGAGAATATTAATTACTAGATAAATTAATGTCAAATAATTTATTGAATTATTTATCAAATAATTTTATCAAAGGTAGTTTCCATTATATGACTGACTTTAAATAAAGCCTCAATATCAAACATTTCAAGGCAATACCTCAAAGCAATACCTCAAAGCAATACCTCAAAGCAATACCCAGGTAATGATATTTTGGATTTTCTGTTCATTATGTTGATTTTTTGTTCATTAGATATGCTGCTATTTTTGGAGGTTTTTTACTTTTTTCTATAAAAGTCAGCTGGTTAAGAAGATTTCTTCTTTTTCTTCTTTGGACATTTAACCCCTTTAGCTGTTATAGCTGCACTAACATACTTTAAAGCTTCTGTTAGTTGGGTTTGGACCTTTTCTACTGGAACATTCCAACATGCGCCAATCTTTGTAGCAACAAGTTTGTCTTGAGCCTTTATTAGGTTCTTTTCAGCTTTGCACATATTGATGTGATTCTTATACTCACTATGTCCTTTGGGTTTTTTATTTTTCCCTCTCATTGTGTTTAAGAATTCATGAGCTTTTTGGGTATGACTTACAGCACTTGTATAATTTTTACCAAAAACATTTTTAGTTACATTTAAATGGCCCAAAGCATGTCTAACTTTCTTATGTCCTTTTTTAAGCGCTTTCTTTTGTCCAGGTGTACACTTCATAGTAAATTTGGCGGTAGATTGAGTCTTTTTTTCAGCGTGTAAGTTACCGATACCAAATAAGAATAACACTACCAAAGCAATTACCGAACTTAAACCTTTGAACCATCTCATAACTTTTCCTCCTAAGAAATTTTATGGTGAAAAAACGTACCAAAGCTGTTTCGTTATTTATTTGTAAAAACGTTGGTTGTCAAGTGTTAGTTCGAATTTGGGTAGTGAAAATAGCAAAAAAAATAATTAGTAAAAATTATCAGTTGATTTTACTGAATAAATGTACATAATAGCCATCGGTGGATATATGAGAGAGATTTTTTAATTTCAGGAGGAAAGATGCTTATTAGAAAAAACACAAAAAGGATAGTTAATTCAATACCTTTAGAAAATAGTGTTAACTTATTAAAAAAGGTTTTTCTGTTAGAGAAGATTTTCTTGTTATTGTTATGTATTATTAGTGTGAATTTTATCTTGTCAAACGATCTTAATGCCGTAACAACCACTAAAGAGAAGAAATTCACCAAAGGTGGTATAGAGCATCATTTCTTATTAAATGCTGTTATCCCCTTATCAGAAAAAGATATGAAACATTTACCCGCTCAGATTGCCGAGCAGATGGCTCCTTTATATAAGCTTGATCCATCGTTAAAATTTACCAAGCATAAAAAAGGAATGTATGTTGATACTAGTGATCGTGTTTTTCGTAGAAATAATATGATCTTAAGAGTTCGAAAAGGTTTGATTACCTTAAAAGCCAGAGGTGATAGAGCCAATGATGTAGTTGATTTAGAGCAATGTAATAGAAAGAAATATGAATATGATTTGTTTGATAAAAATGTATATTCTATTTCATCAGATATTACTTTTAAAAAGGACGAATTTGATATCTCTTTGAAAAGAATAACCTTGGGAAAATTATTTTCTTTTATGCAACAAAAATGTCCTAGTATTTATAAATATTTAGCTCCTATTGCCAGTAGTCCTAGGGCAGTAATACCGGGAGTAACCAGCCAATACAGCTTTAAAATCACTCTTAATGACCCTAGATACGCTTCCAAGTTGGATTTTATTGATTTTGATATATGGTTTTTCCCTCCTACAGGGAAAATGGTAATAGAACTGAGTTATACTGGTAGGGCCAAGCACAAGAAAGAACTGGAAGAACTATATAAAATCACTCGCGATTTTCTTAAAAGAAAGGGTTTATTGCATCCAGTGCAAATTTCCAAGACCGAAGCATATTTCCGGGCTTATTTTAACTAAGAGGTTAATTACCCTATTTGCGATAGTACCTGACTATTCTGGTTCTAAATATTGAGAGCTAGAGTGCAGACTTCACCCATAAAACCTATGGAGCGCTGTGATTTCCTTATTGCTTAACTTGACAGGTTATATAAGAGAACTATTTATCCAACATTACTTGTATATCTTTAAATTTTTTAAGAACGTCCTTTTTATTTCCAGCTTTTAATTCTGTTCCTAACTGATTAAGTCTTTGTATAATGGCTGGTTTTACAGGAGGATAATCAGGTTTTGAAATCATATTACAATCATTATTTTTACACCGATCCTCATCGTCTAGTTCTGGTGATGGTTTGCCAAACTTAGTAGTATCCATGTGATTAATAGCGATCAAATTTTGTCCGATTTGGGAAGAAATCTCTATAATTTGATTATCTAAGTATATTTCACCAAAAATCGTTTTATTAGTAATTGTTAAAATTACGTCATTGACGTTATGTACGCCTTCTTGATCATCCACCTTCCCGATCCAAGTGTATTTTTTGGGATCATAAAACTGTTGACGGGTTTTTTCTACCTGATAGGTTTTGTCATCTCCAACACTTAGTAGGAATCGATCCGCAAGGTTCAATTTATCCTCATTACTCGTTAGTACGGATAAATCAATTTTTCCTAAATATGATCGTAGAACAGGTCCATTAGGAGATTGTAGAGGTGAATTCATCTTTAAGATAATTTTGTTAAACAATTTTTCTTGTTTAGACTTTTTGACAGAAACGTCTAGTTCAGAGCTAGAATCTATAGGTGTAGGAAAGGTTTTAGGATGGGAAGAATGTTCCTTAGTAGACATTTTTTTATATTTCGTATTTGGTTTACTTTTAACTTTAGATGAAAAAGGCACAATTCTTGGTAGAGAAGTATCCATATTATAATTTGAATATAAATATATTCCTAAAAAGATAAATATATTTAACACCACTAAAACTAATAAAGTCTTGTGTAAATTTTTATAATTCATAATTTTTGATCCTTTTGTAGTATTATAATTTTTTCTGCAATTATTTTTCGGATGAACTCTTAATAATATAAGATAAATATTTTAATATTTTTAACTGTATGATTATCAATAAGAAAAAATATATTACTAAAGATATAAATTCATATTGCGAAAATAAATTTATGCGTATTTATAAAAAGAGTTAAAAACCAATTAATTTATTTTTGGAAATATGTGAAAATAATATCTATTTTAATCATCACAATATTTGTTTGTGTTTTTGGTAGGGGTTTTCAATTACATGCCAATATGACTAAGATTGGAATTATGATTCTTTATGACAAAGGAATTAGAGATACAAAGAGCTGCTATGGTATTGTGAGAGACAGTGTATGTAATCCAATTTTGGAAAGAGAGCAAAGGGACTCATGCCGTAGACAAGTCAGGGATTCCAATGGGTGGTGTACAGATTATCTAGATTATTTATATGATTGGAGATCTGATTATTCCCATGCAAGTATTGAAGATAAAAAAGATAGAGAGCGTATTATGTTCTGTTATAGAATTTTGGATGACACATATGATACAGAATGTCACCGACTACGTGAATTAGAAATACAAAATACCATTAAAAATAGGATAGAAGGTGTTAATATATCTCTTGGTACTCCAGATATTTATGGGAATCAGGTTGGTGCTAAACTCAAGATTGTACATGTAGGAAGGTATCTAGACGAGGATGGACAGTTTTTTAGAGCTTCAAAAGATTGGGATATATTTAATTGGATGTACCATATACAAGTAAATCAAAGAGTTAAGGATGATATGGATTTATATGGTGCTGACATAGTGGTAGGTTATATGCCAGGAACATCAGCCATGGTCAGTCACGGTAGGGCCAGTATAGTAAATTGGCATAAGATTACTAATTACCCTTCTTCTAATATGAAACATAGTATGGCAATAGCTATTGGCCAGGCTAGTTTTGGAAGACATACCTTAACCCATGAAATAGGACATAAATTTGGATTGCAACATGCTAAAGATCAATCCGATATGCTTCAATATGGTAATCATGGCTTTAAAGAATGTTATAATCATGGATATAGACGATGTAAAGAATATTTTGATTTTGCAACTGTTATGGCTTATCCTTGTGAAAAGGGAGGAAAAATTAATTCAGAGGGATCATACAGCTTCTCAACGCCTAATAGGTACATTTATACAAAAAAGGGAGTTACTGCACTTGGAGTCAAAAATGATGCTGATTCTATTAGATATCTTCATGAAAACATAAATAAAGTTCAATTTGTCATACCAAAAGGAGACCCTAATCGTGATGGTAAAATAGATATAAACGACGTATTAGCTATAATTCAAGCCCATGATGGTATGATTGACAAAGATATTGCTTCTATGGATATTGCTGGACCTAATGACAAGGGCGTAATTACCGTGGGAAAACCTGATGGTAAGATAGATCTAAATGATGCATATCAGCTTTTTTATAAAATTCTTGGTATAATATCTGACGATCAATGGCCATATTAATCAATTGATCCACTACCTCACCTTCTTACTCGACCCAAAGAGTTCTTGTTATTAATTTTTAAAAACCAACATGGGATAGGCAATAACATATTCTTGTTTTATATACTTATGTTTATCATTGAAGATTTGATAGGATTTTGATATTCGCAGGATGTAAAGGATTATCATAAGCAGTATTAGAAAAATTAGATATATTTATTATCTATCAGATACAAAGGAGCTTAGGAAAATGTGTGGTAATTGCGGTTGTGTTGACAAAAATTTACAAGTTATTAATAGCTTTAGTAATAATATTGTTAATGATATTAATGATATTAATCATAAAGGTATTGTATCCACCCAAAGAATTGAGGTGGAAAGAAATATTACTCAAAAGAATGATTTAATAGCCGCCAAAAATAGACTATGGTTGGATCAAAATCAGATAAAGGCTATTAACATTATAAGCTCTCCCGGTTCAGGAAAAACAACTCTTATTGCCAGAACTCTGGAAGAGTTAAGTAAAAAGATAAATATCGCAGTCATAGTGGGAGATCAGGAAACGCAGCTAGATGCATTACGTTTGAAGCAACACAACCAAAAGGTAAAACAGATCAATACTATCAGTTCCTGTCATCTTGACGCTAATATGATATCTCAGCAGTTGGGTGATTTTGTTGATCCTTCTATTGACTTACTAATTATTGAAAATGTTGGTAACTTAGTATGTCCAACCGCTTTTGATTTAGGTGAACATTATAAAATAGCGCTTCTTTCTACAACCGAAGGAGAAAATAAACCGGTAAAATATCCAGTTTTGTTTCATCAAGCTGGTCTTTGTATTATTACCAAGACTGATTTAATACCGCATTTAAATTGGAACCTGAATTTATGTCGATCATATATCCACCAAGTTCAACCCCAAGCAAATATCATTGAAGTAAGCGCTTATAGAGATGATAGTAAGGGTATGGAACTATGGTTTGATTATTTACTAAATATCATCGGGTGAATACAAGGTATATTTGAATGCTTGATATGTCCCGTGAATGCGATAAAATACTATGTTAGGAGTCGATGGTGTGTTTGGGAGTTCCAGTACAAGTAGTTGAATTAGATAATACAGGTTTAGCAAATGTCCTAATCGGCGGTGTTCAAAAAAAAGTGAATGTTGAGCTTGTTGATGATCTCAAAGTCGGTGACTATGTACTTGTGCATGCGGGATTCGCGTTATCTCGACTGGATCATGATGAGGCTATGAAAACCTTGGCTCTGTTTGAGGAAATTATCTCCTAAAGGACTCTTTGATGAAATACATTCATGAGTTTCGTCAAGCAAAAGATGTTCAGCGTTTGATCAATATAATTCACAGTGAAGTAAAAGCAAAGCAAAGTTATCGGTTTATGGAATTCTGTGGTGGCCATACTCATTCTATTTTCCGATATGGTATCAATAAACTATTACCACCTAACATTAAAATGATCCATGGACCAGGCTGTCCAGTTTGTGTATTACCAATGGAAAAGATTGATATTGGCGCGTATCTAATTCAGAATTATGATGACATGATTCTATGTGCGTATGGGGACATGCTCAGGGTTCCTGGGAGTAATGGTATCAGTCTGCTTAAAGCCAAAGCCAAAACCAAAGACGGCTACGGCAATGTAAGGATGGTATATTCTGCTTTGGATGCACTTGATTTAGCCATAAAAACACCTTATAAAGAAATTGTATTTTTTGCTGTTGGTTTTGAAACAACCACTCCTGCGACAGCTATTGCTATTGAAAGGGCCAAAAAGCTACAGCTAGCTAATTTTTCGGTCTTTTGTAACCATGTTTTAACACCACCTGCGATCCGTTATATACTAGAGGCTCCTGAAATACGTGGTTATGGGACTATAAAGATCGATGGATTTATTGGTCCTGGGCAAGTTAGTACGGTAATTGGTTGTAAGCCTTACTACTATTTTGCCAACGAATTTCAAAAGCCAGTAGTTATTGCCGGTTTTGAACCGGTGGATATTCTTCAAGCCATCTTGATGCTGATCAGACAAGTGAATAATAAACAGATTAAGGTGGAAAATCAATATTCTCGAGCCGTTAGAATCGAAGGAAATATTAAAGCCCAGAGGATAGTAAGTCAGGTTTTAGAATTAAAACCAGAAAGCAATTGGAGAGGATTGGGTCATATTCCTTACAGTGCCTTAAGGATCAGAGATGATTATATACCTTTTGATAGTGAGAAACGTTTTTTGGTCCCGGAAATTTCACCTCAAGAAAATAAGCAATGTCAATGTGGAGCTATCTTGAGAGGTATTAAAACTCCCTTGGATTGTAAAATTTTTGGTAAGATTTGCACTCCCGAGAATCCGGTTGGATCATGTATGGTTTCAGGGGAGGGAGCATGCTCAGCTTATTATAATTATTCGGTCAAATAATCGGTGAATACGGGAGATTATAAACAGGTGATTAGTAGTAGATACAGGAGATTATAAACAGGTGATTGGTAATAGATACAGGAGATTATAATTAAACAATTGATGGATACAGGAGGTTAGAAGATGAATTTAAATGGAAAAATATATAAAAAATATTTATCTCCTCTTGATTTAAAGGATGGCTTTATTGATATGTCGCACGGTGCTGGTGGTAGAGCTATGGCTGGGCTAATCGATGAAGTATTTGTTAAAATTCTAGATAATAAATTACTGGCTCAAAAGAATGACTGGGCGAGTTTTCAAGCCCCAAATGGTCGAATGGTGATGTCTACAGATGGTTTTGTAGTTTCACCAATCTTTTTTCCAGGAGGAAATATAGGTAGCTTAGCAGTACATGGTACCGTAAATGATGTTTGTATGAGTGGAGCAGTGCCTCTTTATTTATCAGCTAGTTTTATTATTGAAGAAGGTTTTTCTTTGTCAGAACTTGTAACTATTGTTGAGTCTATGGCGGATGCCGCTAGAAAAGCAGAAGTGTTGGTTGTAACTGGGGATACCAAAATAGTCGAAAGAGGTAAAGGTGATGGTGTTTATATCACTACCACTGGTGTGGGAGTTATTCAAGATGAGAGAGTAAATATTGCCGGTAGTAATGTTGAGGCAGGTGATAAGATAATAGTAAGTGGTACTCTGGGTGACCATGGTGTAGCTGTTATGTCGCAGCGCAATAATTTAGATTTTCAAACATCAATACTATCTGATTCTGCTGCTTTAAACGATCTCGTATCTAAAATGGTAAAAGAAGTACCCCAGATTCATTGTTTGCGTGATCCAACTAGAGGAGGATTAGCCGCTACTCTTAATGAAATAGCCACTGCGTCAGAAGTTGGGATAATAATTAATGAATCAGTCATACCTGTTGATCCTCAAGTTGAGGCTATTAGTGAGATGTTAGGTATTGATCCTCTTTATATCGCTAATGAAGGTAAGTTAGTGGCATTTTGCTCGCCTTCGGAAGCTGATCAATTGCTGAATGTTATTCGCACTCACCCATTAGGTAAGGATGCGGCCATTATTGGTGAGGTACAAGAAAGTAAGGGCCAGGAACATCATCAGGAACATCGTGAACATCATATAGTAAGGATGAAAACTTTATTTGGTGGGGAGAAAATAGTCAATTACTTGACTTCCGAATCTCTTCCTCGCATTTGTTAGCTGATAATGTACGTATGGCTGTGGTCGGAGGCCACATTCATTATGAGAATTTTATTACTAACCCATTCTTTTAATTGTCTAACGCAGCGATTAATGGCTGAACTTATAGATGATGGTCATCAAGTTTCTGTTGAGTTTGATATTAATGATGAGATAACCAAAGAAGCGGTAGATTTATTTCAACCTCAATTAATCATCGCCCCTTATTTGAAAAGTATTATTCCAAAGGATATCTGGACACGATTTGTTTGCCTGATTGTACATCCTGGAATTGTTGGAGATAAAGGGCCTTCATCTCTAGATTGGGCCATCATGAAGGGTGAAAAAGAATGGGGTGTTACGATTATACAAGCCAATGATGAGGTTGATGGTGGAGATATATGGGCGTCTGAGGTTTTTAAACTTAGAGAGGCCGCAAAAAGTAGTGTTTATAGAAATGAAGTAACGCAATCAACATTAAAAGCCATTAAAAAGTGTATGGTAAGATTTAAAGATAAGAATTTTTCTCCAACTCCATTAAATAATCTGCTAAATAGTCTGCCTCAGGAATCAAAAGGGTGCTTTCGATCTGTAATGCAACAAAAAGATCGAGTAATTGATTGGCTAAATGATACAACAAAATTGATTTTACGAAAGATTTGGGCTTCAGATTCCTTTCCGGGAGTATTGGATATTATCAATAATCAAAGTGTATATTTATACGGAGCTAGCGAAGCTAAGAATATAAATTATTCTGGTTCAGCTGGTAATATAGTTAGTCGGAAAGGCAGCTCTGTATGCATCGCAACAAAAGATGGAGCAATATGGATCAGTCATTTAAGAAAAAGAAAAGAAGGTGTTAAGAAGTATTTTAAATTACCAGCAAGTATGGTTCTGAATGATTGGGAAAGGATACCAGAAGTAACTATATCCGAAGTTACTAAATCCGAAGCTACTTCCCGAGAGAAAAATGATGTTCAGTTTTTTAAAAACAATAAAGCGAATGATCAATTTTTCGTAAGGGATAAAGTTTTAGCAGAGTCTTGGCTTGGTGATGGAATTAAATATCAGGAAGACAAAGAAGTTGGTTACTTATATTTTGATTTTTTAAATGGTGCCATGAGTACCAGTCAGTGTAATGATCTTCTAGATTCTTATCGATATGCGGTTTCTCGTCCTACTAAAGTGATTGTACTTATGGGAGGCCATGATTTCTGGTCCAATGGAATTAATCTTAACACTATTGAAAATGCTCCAAGTCCATCACAAGAATCATGGTTAAATATCAACGCCTTGAATGATCTGGTTTTAGAGGTGATTAATACATCTTCTCATTATACAATCGCAGCTATGCAAGGTAATTCAGCTGCTGGGGGTGTTTTCTTTGCCTTGGCAACTGATTGTGTTTGGGGTAGGTCGAGCATAATATTAAATCCTCATTATAAGAATATGGGTAACTTATACGGCTCGGAATATTGGACCTATTTATTACCTCAAAAAGTTAAGAGTGAAAACTTTTCAGAAGTATTAAATTTACGTTTACCTATTACCGCTAAAAAAGCCAAACAGCTAGGATTATTGGATGATTGTTTTGAAAATGATGTTTTTGGTTTTGGGCAAAAAGTAAAACAGAGAGCCAAGGATATTGCTTGCAGTAGTAATTTGTTTGATAAGTTAAGAGCCAAAAGTTTAAATAGAAAACTAGATGAAAAACAAAAGCCACTATCTGAATATAGGAAAGATGAAATGGAACAGATGCAATTGAATTTCTTTGGATGTGATCCTAGTTATCACGTAGCCAGATATAACTTTGTACATAAGGTTCCTCTTTCGAGGACCCCTTTGTATTTAGCTCGACATCGCAAAATTACACTTATTCAATAATATCTATACTCTTGATAGTGAATTCTTGACCCGAAAGGATGGTTACCTCGGTAGAATCGCATTTGGGACACATCATGATAAAATCTTTTGGAAATGATGTGGATAAACATTTATCGCACTTTAGACACAAGGGTATATTTTTTATATTAAGCCTAGCTTTGGCGGCAATGGTGTTTTCAGCAACCAAGGGAAAGCAAAATTTTAAACTTTCTGCAATAATGCCGCTATAATTTCCCAATTCAATATTAATACGAGTAACTCTTTTAATTTGTTTAACAGTTTTGTCTATTTTCTGTTGATCAACTATCTGAGTTATATTATCCAAGATAGCTTCAGCTATTGAAAGTTCATGCATGATAGACCTCGTGAGCTATAACTGCTTGACCGATAGAAATACCTCCATCATTACAGGGAACTAGTTTGGGTAAAAATACTTTAAAATTTCTTTTTTCTAATTCTGTTGAGATTAACTCACTCAAAATTTTATTTTGAAATACACCTCCAGATAAAACAATTTCTGATACGCCAGTAACATTGCGAGCAATGTCAGCAAATTCACATGTAAAGGCGCAAACTGTATTATGAAACTGCCATGCAATATTTGCTAATGAGTTATTCTTTTTAATAAAGACTTTAAAATCGTGTTTAATATCGTTTTTAAAATTATCTTTAATATTGTTTTTAATATCGTTAATAATCTGTATATAGATTGAGTTGAGCTGAATTTCGCAAGGCGGATCTTTTTGTGTTTTAGAAATGTTAAAAGGATAAACCATATCTAATCTAAATTTACCGTCTTGATGGTATTGAGATTGGGATGCCAGCGTTTCCAAGCGGACTGCAGCTTGACCTTCATAAGTAACATTTCCTTCGACTAAACCTAATAAGGTTGCTACTGCATCAAATAATCTACCCATTGATGAGGTATAAGGTATGTTCCTAGACAATATGTTGCTGGATGATATGTTGGTAGATGATACGTTGGTAGATGATACTGACGACATCATGGAAACTTCTTGTGGACAGATATTTATCAATTGACATAAATCTGAATCGATATTGATACCGGCTTTCAATAATCGAGCAACCGTATTACGAACTGGACGCTTGATAGCCGCTTCTCCACCGGGTAATGCTGAAGGTTCAATTCTGGCTAATCTTTGGAAATCCTTTAGGGTGGTATATAAAAACTCTCCTCCCCATATCGTACCATCAGGGCCATATCCACTACCATCGAAAACTATGGCGAGCGCTTCGTTTAAATTACTTTCAATCATACATGATACAGCATGAGCATGGTGATGTTGGACTTTAATTATAGGTGACGATAAATGTTGGCCCCATAAGGTCGATTGATAATCTGGATGCATATCAACAGCAATGATTTGGGCCTTTTTTCCTAAGAATTGAGAGAAATTATTGATAGTGTTTTTGAAAAGTTCAAAGGTCCTATAATATGATAAATCACCTATATGAGGGGACATGACGGCATGATCATCATATGCTAAACAGATAGTATTTTTTAGTTCTCCTCCAAGAGCCAGAACATTTTTTTTCAGCTTAAAGGGTAGTTGTATTTTATTGGGAGCTATACCTCTTGCTCTTCTAATTATTCTAGGTTTTCCCTTGATTTCTCGTATTAATGAGTCATCACATACACGAGCTATTTCGCGGTTATGTGTTGCAAAGAAATCAGCTATATCGCTCAGATATTGTTTGGCTTCAAAATTAGATCCGCAAATAGGATCACCATGAATATTACCACTGGTCATAATCAAGAATTTATTAGGTATAGGTGTTTGGTATTGATGAGGTCGTTCTTTTGAATTTTGAGCAATGATATTTGTGTTATTAATTTGTTCAGTAGGATTAATACTAATATTGATAGGATTAATAGTACTATTAAAAAGTGTATGGTGGATAGGGGTGGTCGGAAGCATTATTCCAACATTATTACTATCTGGTGAAATTAAATGGGTAGGTAAGTGACAATTATTTTTTAACTCTAAAATAAGAATTGGAGCCTGACTCGAAGATAAGATAGCTTCATGTTTAGGCGTTGTATAACAAATTTCCTTAATCGCATCCATATTAGGAGCCATTACCGCCAAAGGTTTATGAGGGCGATTTTTTCGTAATCTTAATTTCTTTAAGGCTAGTTCGTTGCTAGCGTCACAGACAAGCTGATAACCTCCTATGCCACGTAAACCAAGTATGTCTCCATTTTGTAATCTATTATGGATATAAGATCGTAAACCTTGGGTGTCAGAATATTCAATTGGTTGCCATTGGCTGGTATATAAAGATAATTGTGGTCCACACTGAGGACAGGCAATGCTTTCGGCATGAAATCGTCGATTGGATGGAGAAGAATATTGTTTTTTACAGAACCGACACAGGGGAAATGTATTCATAGTAGTACGTTGTCGGTCATAAGGCATTTTGTTAACTACAGTATATCTAGGTCCACAATTAATACAGGTTATAAAAGGATAAAGATATCTGTTGTCTTGGGGATCGTTAAACTCATTTAAACAATCCAAACATGTTGCGAGATCAGCGGGAACACAAACTTCAGTTTGTTGTTTATTAACTTTACTTTCAATAATGGAAAAACCTTGGATGTGCTTGGGTATTTCCCAGTTAGATTGTATTTGGTCGATGGTTGATTTAGGGGGAATAGCTTGAGGCAAATTAGAATAAAAATGTTCTAATTTTTCTTTAGTACCTTCGAGTACTATTTGAACAGAATTTCCCAAATTTTGAACGGTACCACTTAGGTTCATAGCTGTTGCTAGTCGATAAATAGTGGGTCTAAAACCAACCCCCTGAACAGTACCTTTTACTATTATGTTTAATCTACCTAATAACATAGTTTAGCTTTATATAATTTTGTAAAGAAGGTCAAAAAAGTCTTTTGTAAGAGTTGTTGTTGACAAAACTATAATAATAAATAACAATTTGATTAATAATAAATTAGTCCTATATCAAAATTATTTTTCACTTGTATTGTGCGCTGGAAAGTGTGGTGAAATATATATAACAGATTGATATAGAGTAGTTAACTCATTAACAAAGAATGAAAACTTATAGGTTATTGATAATTTAACATTATTATATATTTCACCACATTTTCCAGCGCACAATTTTGACAGGAGACATCATGCGTATTATAAATTTATTAGTTATTTGCTTATTGCTTTTATTAGCAGCTTGTAAACAGAGACAAGATTATATGATGGTTCAAGGTATGGCTCCTGGAGATTCAGCCAAAAATGATGCCTTAAGAATCGTACAAGTTACTTTGGATGAGGCTTTAGTAATATTAAGAGCAACTAAAGATCCTAAAGAACATTTAGATCGATTTAAAAGACGAATTTTTCCTAATATATCTTTTTTATCTATTGCAATTCGTGGTATTGGAGCTGATAAGTGGAGAACAATTGGTGAAAGTGAAAAAATCAAAATTGTAAAAGGACTTTCTATCCTTGCTGGTAATTTCATTATGGGTAAAATAGCTTTAATTAGTAATTACGACAACGCAGTTATTAGTTATGAAAACCCTCAATCAATTCCCAATGGTCGTGTTGGGGTGAAAGCTATAGTCAATGTTTACTCTGTAGAAAAACCCATCTTCTTTACTCTATCTTTTCTCGGAGGAAAATGGAAAATAGCTGATATTAGTGCTGAAGGGGTTAGCGTAGCCCAGAATTACATAGCTCAATTTAGTGGTATTATGAATAGAGAAAATGCAGTGCAACAACTATTGATGGTACTTGATCAGAAAGTTCGGGATATTGAAAATAACTGAATACACTATGATATTCGTTTGAGTTGGAGTTTAAATTGATTGCTTTTTCTGAGATAAAAAAGTATTCTTTCGTGAATAATTTCTCTTATAATTATTGTTTATTTGCTATTTAGATTGTGCTAGCATTTAAGCCTTTTTAGGTGTGATCAACTACTTTGTTTTAAAGAGGATGTAGTTTCCAGGAGACATTTAAATAAGCTTATTAACCTTATATTTTTCAATTATTTTACTTAGGAGTTTTAGTTATGAGTAACGGGAAAAAATATTCTGCAGAATTTGAAAAGGCTTTACAAGTTGGTAGACCTCCCAATATAGTATCTTTGTTTCCTAATTCTAAAGCATTGCTAGTCAGTGGTAAAGTAATAAATAGAGCTATGAGAGCTAAAGGCAAAGCTATCGCTATGGCTGCTAATGGTCGTAGTTATTTCGCGATACGGGGGGCTTTAGCCGCAGCGCAAAGAGCTAATTCCGCAGTAATTATAGAGATCGCAAAATCAGAAGGTGGTCAAAATGCATATTGTGGTGTGAACTATTGGAACATGGCCAGAATTGTTGACGTGTTATGTAATGAAATGGGTATCACGGTTCCAGTAGCTATTCATGCTGATCATTACGGTATTAAAAAAGATGCCGATATGGATCAGGCCAGAGTAGAAATACCTACTATGTTTGAAGCGGGCATGACCAGCATTGCTATTGATGCATCTCATCTACCGGATGATCAAAATTTATTAAATAGTATTGAATTAAACAAACTTTTTCCAGCATGGTCCGGTTATGAAACTGAAGTAGGTGAAATAAAAGGAACATCTGGATTATCTACCCCTGAGGAAGCTTCTTTTCTGATCAAGGGTTTGAATGCTCATGGGATTTTTCCTGATTGGATTGCGTTAAATAATGGTACAACTCATGGTATTGAAGCTAGCGGCGAAGGTATAAATGTTGATTTGACCGCTAAGATTCATGAATCACTATCTCCTTATAAAGTATCAGGTGCTCAGCATGGAACTTCAGGTAATGATTCCAACCGGTTAAGGGAAATCGCTTCTAGAACTCGTACTACCAAGGCTAATGTTGCAACCGCATTACAAATGATATCTTGGGGACTTGAAGTTAATGATTATGGTAATGCCACCATCAAAGACGGAAGATTTGTAAAGGTAAAGGACGAAGGAGTTACAGAAGAAATGTGGGACGAAATAACTTCCTATGCAGATGCTCAAGGCTGGGAGGGTGGAAATTATAAGAAACTCAATCTACCATTTGAAAATAAACTAATGGCACTACCCCAAAATATCCGTGATCGTATGTGTAAGAGAGTAGAAGATTTTGCTTATCGTATGATGACCGAAGTTTTTAATGGTCAGGATTCTGCAGATATGGCAATCGATGCTATTTTAAAGGCCAATTCATACGATTTAGGTCCAAACGCGGAGAAAATTGAAGATGCGGATCAATGGTCCCGAGATAAAATTATTGAACGAGCCAAAGGTCTTGATAAGAATGAAGGTCCTGAAGGTGATTTTGATGATTAAATAGAATGTTAAACCGTACTTCCTTGATAAACTTAAGATATTCAATAATAGCTTGAACTATATATTCATATGTATTAGAAAGCTTCAAAGTCGAGGTCAATTAGGATTTACCGAACAGATAAGCCTCAGTCTATTTATCTGCATATCTTTGATATTTAAGAGAAGTTTGGTGTTATGTGCTTTATTTTATCAGTTATTAGATACTTATCATTAAGTATTATTCTTGGTTTATTTTATATTATTATCTGTCATAGATTAGTTCTGCTTAGTCAAACTAGTCATCAAGCTAATCAAGCTAATCAAGTCACCTCTATGGCCTGATGATGTTGAATCTCCTGGAGATATGGTTTTTTTGCCTTTTTATCCTCAGATGGATATTCAAAATACCTTTGATTTGCCGGGGAGAAGGTTGAATCAATTGTATGACAGGTATCCTTTATTGCGCTGGACCTTTGAAAGAATCGGTGGATACCCAACCAAAACACTGGCTGAAGAAATTTTTAGGGTAGCTTTTCTAAATGGTTCGAAGATTTGAGGAACTAATATCGTTGGTTCTGTATTATTTTAAAAGAACAAAAGATAATCCCCATTATGGTCATATTGAGGCATATTGTCAATCGGGTTGGGAGACGGAGTAAGTTTTTATGATTCCATCGCTGATATAAATATGGAAGATTACAAAATCTGGAAAGATAGCATAGATAGTGATTGGTACGAAAGAGGAGGACGGTTGTATAAGTTGCCGACTGTCGTAGAATTAGAATCATTAAAATATTTAGCATTGTATCATCTGCCCGATAATTACCCTCAGTTAGATTTGATGTATAGAGTTCGAGTCGGTGTTTACAGGCAAGTAATAAACGGTAAACCTATTGAAAGAGAAATCTCTCCGATTTGGATGTATTAGCATAAATAAAGCATAGTCGTAAAATTAGAGAAAATATAAGTAATTTTACATCACATTAAATCAGGTAAGAACATAATGATGTTGGTGGCGTAGGTTGTTATTATTAAGGAAATAAGAAGAGCGATAATAAACGGCCAAATTTCGGTAACAAAGTTCGCAACTGATGATTTAGTAACTGAACAAGTTGTAAACATCATCGAACCAAATGGTGGGGTAACTCCTCCAATCATTATATTTACAATAATGATCATACCAAAATGAATTGGATCAACTCCAAGGTCAACAACTACGGGAACAACTAACGGAGCCACTATAATTAGGGCCGCTCCGCCTTCTAAAAACATTCCCATGATTAAAAGTAATAGGTTTAAAATTGCTAACATAACATATTTGTTGGTTGTTATTCCAAGTAATATACCGGTGAGTGTTTGTGGAATACGTTCCCAGTTCATATAGTAACCAAATACTGAGGCTGACACAATTATCAAAACTACTGTTCCCGTGCCATATATAGTATCCCTTAGAATGGGAACAAAATCTTTGATTTTTAGTTCCTTATATACAAAGAAACCAATTAGTATCGATGCCAATACAGCCATGGCACCTGCTTCAGTCGGTGTAAAAAGACCAAAACGTAATCCTAAAATAACTCCAAATGGCAAAGCAAGTGACCATATTGATTCTTTAAGTTGGATCAGAACTTCTTTAAAGGTCGCTCTGGTTTCTCTTGAAGGTTTATAATCACGCTTCTTGGAAATAATTGATACTGTTACCATTAGAGCCGCGGCCATAATTAAACCGGGTACATATCCAGCCGCAAACATCTTACCCACAGAAACCTGGGCAATAAGCGCATAAATAATCATATTAATTCCTGGTGGAATAATAGGCGAAATAGCTGAAGATGCTGCTGTAATGGCTGATGAAAAAGATTTGCTGTAACCTCTCTTTTCCATTTCCGGAACGAGTATTTTGCTCTGCATGGCTGCATCGGCATTTGCAGACCCTGACACGCCCCCCATCATTGTACTTAATACGATATTAACTTGTGCCAGTCCACCTGTCATGTGCCCTGTAAGTACTTCCGCCATTTTCATTAATTTGTTGCTAATTCCGGAATAGTTCATAACCGAACCGGCCATAATAAAAAATGGTAATGCCAACAATGGAAATGAAGCTGTAGCGGTTATAAATTTTTGTAATATTAAATCAGGCGGCATTCCTACATTAATAAATGTAAAATAAACAATTGCTGAAGCAAATAATGCAAATGCAATTGGAATACTTGAGAAATATAATAAAAATACGATTAAAACCGGTAAATATGCCACACTGATTTCTCCCGATAATATTATCCCGCTGTTTCACCTAGAACATTTGTAATAATTTTTACATTCTTTACGTTTTTAAGATCTTTTATTATAAATCTAATTGTATGCATCGTTATTAATCCAAATCCAAAGATTAGAGCCGAATTAACGTATGCGGATGAAATACCAAGAACAGCGGTCGGTCTGATAAACCCAATTTTAGTAAAAACAATGGCTAAATAAAAAATGTAACCATTAATAACAAGTAATAAAATATCTATGATTAATCTAAGAAAATTTTGAACTTTAGTTGAGGTTCTTGTTACCAAAAAGTCGATTCCAACATCCATCCTATTTTTGTATGTCGCGCTGGCACCAACGAAAACGGCCCATACAAAACTGATTGTCGCTACTTCTTCCGCCCAGAACAATCCTTTATTAAAAACATATCTAAGAATAACATTCATAATAACAATAGAAACCATTACTACAATAAAGAAACCGCTCAACAATTCTTCAAAATTTTTTAGAAATTTGTTTAGTACAGTTGGCATAGAATTTCTCTTTTTTTATTTCGATCATTAATAAACAATTTATAAATTTAAAAAAATTACATAATTTACAATTAAGTAATTTTAATTGTAATTATTACTGTCATTATAATGCAGTGGTTTTATTTGTTTTTCTGATTGTTGCCAATTCGTTTTGAATTTGGTTGTACATTTTAATATTTAATCCTGGCAATGTTTTATAAAGTCCTACGGTAGCTTTGGTAAATGCTTCTTTATCAACTTCATTAAATTTAACACCAAGTGATTTTAATTCTTTTACAACATCAGCATGTTGAGCCTTTAAAATATTAACGTTATTTACAGCTTCTGATGCAAACTCTTGAGCAATGATTGCTTGGTATTTTGCTGGTATTTTGTTCCATACTTTCATAGATATAGAAACTGCACATGTTCCTAAGAAATGACTGGTTAAAGCTACATTTGTTACACCTGTTTCATAGACTTTTGTTCCAATATTGGTAAATTCCGAACCTTCTAAACCTTCAACGACACCTTGTTGCAAGGCGCTAAATGTTTCTCCCCAGGGGAGTGGTGTTGCGGTTGCTCCCATGGCATTTAATGTTTCTATGAATAATTTGCTTCCAGGTGTTCTTAATTTTACACCTTGCAGATCTTTGGGTGTTTTAATTTCTTTTTTGGTAATGACATTTCTAAATCCAAATATATAAGTAAGCGAAAGAACCTTTATACCTGTTTCTTCGGCTTTCTTTATCCAACTTTTGACAAGAGGTGTTTTTACTATTTCTAGATATTCGTCATAGGTATTGTATAACATTGGACCCACCAGAGCTGTAAATTCTGGCACATAGTCTCCCAGATATGAGGGATCTTCAACCGAAATAAAATTAGCTCCTCTTACTACTTGCTCCATACCTTCTTTATAGGTAGCAATTTGTCCTTGTGGGTAGGTCTGAATTTCAATTGCTCCGTTTGTTTTCTTATAGATACTAGCTGCGGCCGCATCCATTGACTTTGTGAGTTGTTCTTTTTGGTTAAATACATGACTGAGTTTTAGAACTAATTTATAATCGCCTGATTTTTTATCTTCACATCCTGACCAAAAACTTATACTAAATACTATAACCGCAAGTAATAGCGCTAAATTTGAATTATTCCTACAATTTAATTTCTTCATTGCCTATTCCTCCTGATTAATTATTTATTGTTTCTTAGCTTCAACTCAATTACTTAACTATTATTTATACCATTACCTAATCATTACCTAAACTATGCTAATTACTAATCAATATCAACTAGGTATAAGTAGATTTGATTAATGCAAATTTATTGATACAAAAGCAAAATATAAACTATCTACCATTTAGGCTAAACATGGCTTATTCTTTTAATAACTAAATGTTAATTTGTCAATGTTTTTCTGGCTGTATAGAGTTATTTTGATGCTGTCAGGTAGAAGCGTATGGGTGCAGGGTAACCCTCGATGGTTTTGCTGCGGTCCTTGGGATCTAAAAAGTCCTCTAAACTTTTAATCGGAGCCCATTTGGTGGCTCGTTGTTCTGATGAATCAAGGGGTTTGGCATAAAAGCATTTGATATCTTTAAAACCCGATCTTCTGAGCCAGGTCTTTAAACAAGGAAGGGTTGGTAAAAACCATATTCCTCGGGCATTAGCATATCGACCACCGGGAACAAAAGCAATAGGATCATTGCCTTCTACTCCCTGACAGTCAACAATGATTTTTCCCCCGGTTCGTAATGCATTATGAAATTTCTTTAAGGTCCCAATTGGGTCAACCAAATGATAGAGCAGACCTAAACAAAAGATATGATCAAAAAAAGATGGATAATGAGAAATCTGATCAGCATCAAATATTTCGTAATGTACATTGGAAATTTGAGCATAATTCTGCATTAGCTGAAAATTGTAATAATGCCTGGGATGTGGTTCAAAGCCAATAATAAGTTCTGGTTGATAATGGGCCATTCGAAACATGAAATAACCATTGTGGCAGCCAATATCCGCAATACGACTACCTTTTAATTGCTTAAGATGAGGAAAAAAACGTTCCCATTTAAGGTTTGAGCGCCATTCTGTATCAATGTTTATATCAAATAATGTAAATGGACCTTTTTTCCATGGGACAAAAGCTTGGGCAGCTTTTTTAAAAAGGGCCAATTCATTTGCTTTGAATTCTTTTGAATCACCAATAATTACTGCTGGTTGATCAAGTTGGATACACTTGGTTTTAAATATCGGTATTGATAATAACGGCTCACGAAAAGGAGTCATGGTGGGACGATGCAATAGAGGTGAAAATGATTTACGTGCTTGGATAATTCTGTCTATTAGTAGTTGGTCCTCATAACGCTCTATATAATCTGGTGCAGTAAAAATTTTCATCTCGATATCCAATACCAAATTGGAAACGAAATCACAATAGTTCGTAATTTATCCTGCAGTTTATCCTGAGTTTTGCATTAACAGTTTCACGGTATGTTACATTTTGTTCCTATTTGTTACTGTTTAATTGAATTATCAATTATTTTCATTTGCATACGTCGAGTGTCATTTGTCCCATATTTTTTAATCAGGTAATTGAGAAATTTTTTGGCCATTGGAGCCTCTTTGAGAGTAATAAGAGCGAAGATTAATTTCTTTTCCGCTTCTTCTTTAGTTAGTTTGAGCTGGAGTTTTTGGTTAATTTGATTTAGCATTTCAACATCATCTGTTACTGTTTCAATTTCTGTACCTTTTTGACTGGGTTTTAACTGAGCCTTTTTTAAATTGACAATATTTCTTAAAACCATAATGCTGCCTTGATGTTCTTCTCTTTCAATATAAAACAAAAAGAGCCAACTCTGAGCCGTAATTAGTTGATCGCTATTGAACTTAAATAAAGATAGTTCTTTTAATGCTCGATCAGGAGATAGAAGTTCAGCCAGAATAAAAAGCATATCTATCAAAGGTTGTTTGCTGGATAAAAGAGAATTGGGCCTTATTTTATTATTATCCTTATCATTATCATTATTAATATTGGCAAAATAATCCTTTTTATGAAGGATAAACCGTTCTATGTGTCGCAAAGCCTTAAATTTTTTCCCTGTATGATAAAAGCACCATGATGCCCAATATAATCCATACAAACTTTTTTCAGTATCTCCTTCTTTGATTATTTGTTGATAGAGGTAAATTGCCGCTCTAAAAAGACCTAATTTGAAACAATGATCAGCTAATAAGAGAAAACAATCTGATCTATAGTTATTGCGGGGAAATAAAAGAATGGTTTTTTTAATTAAGCCAAGGGCCTTCATTCTTTGATCGGTGGCCCATAATATTGCGGCTCCGATAAAAATACTTTCCGCTCCGGCTTCTTTTAAAACTTTATTGTCATTGGCAAATATCCAAGGAGAAAGTATTTTTAGGGCCTTACTGAGGTATTCTTTTTTCTTAGGTGATTTTCCCTTTTCCTCTTGATATAGCCTGAGATAGCAAATGGCTAATAATTTGGCGGAATGGATGTCCAAATATTGGTTGGGTAATTGAGTAAGTATTTGGATTGTTTGTAAAGCATGATCCTTTTTATAAGCGGAACGATTTACTTCATATAGGGTATATGAATTTAATTTTATATTAATACTTGATAAAAGTTTTGATTTAGGAAAATTTAAATGTTTTAATTTTTTACTGTAATTGTTACGCAGTCTTATATAGGATTTCAATAATTTTATTTCCTGCCATAATACTGGACTAATCTTGACTTTTTTCGCGGTTATTTGATTGATTATTTGATTGATGATATGTGTTGCTTCATTCCACCTTTTCAATTGGATGTAGCACCATATTTCTTCTATTTTGGCAATTATTCCTAGGGGCCTATCTAATTGAATTTCCCTGAAATAATTGATCGCATTAGATGGATTACCAATTTCATAGTAAGCGCGCCCTAAAAGTAATTTAATTAGATGGTTCCAAATAGGGTTTGACCAGGTCCTTCCAATAATTATAGATAATTTTTTGGGATCAGTCGGAGTTTTTATCAGTTTGACGCTGTGGAATGATTTATTCATAAGTAGTTTTTCAAGTATTGAGATTACTTTGTGTGGTTTGTGAAGTAATTCCGCTTTCAAAGCTTGAGAAATAGCAACAATTGGAAAATTTGGATCTTTATCAGAGAGAGGGAGGTCGGATGGCAGCTTAATAATTTTATCTATCATTGAATTGGCTGTTGATTCAGTCCATTGGGTTGTTGCGAATAGTTGAGACTGAGAAAAACAGAGCCATATTATAATTAAGCAAAATTTATAGATTATACTATGCAATTTCATAATTATTAAATCGGAATATGATAAATAAATATTTATAGCTTTAATATTGTAGTAAAAACAGATATATGTAGTCTAAATTTGAACTGAAATGATTGTTACTTTTTGAACTTGTTCTTAGTTATTCAATTAATACTTTAATATTAATCTGTTATATATATTTCACCATACTTTCAAGCGTACAATTCAAACATAGCACGCTTATTGCTTATGAAAACATTGAATAAAACACAATAATTAATAAATAATTAAAGAATAAATTAATAATTACCGAGCAAAGTGTATATAAAAATTATAAAATATATAATTTTTATCTATAATATATGGGCGAGCATTATGAATAAATGTGGTTGCTTAAAAGTATGGTTCTATATACTAATTCTGCTATTAGTTACTACAGCCATCTCTTGTGTGTCACATACTGAAAATAATCAGGTGATGGAGTCTTTTCAAGGTTCCGATGTCAGTAGGGTAAAATTTATTTCGCGTGATGATGGTGACCAGAAAAGCAAAAATAAGATCTATTTTGATACCAAAACCAAACAATATTACACCAATAGAGAAGCCAAGTTTTTGATTCGTTCAATGGAGACCAAAAAGGCTCTTGAGCGTATTGAAGTAAGTATTGATATTGCTCCTTTTGAGCCGTATGAGGATGTCATTAGTTTTGGCGAAGAAGGATTACATATTCTTCGTTTTCGGTCGGTTGACCCGGTATTGAATTGGAGCCCCATTCAGACCTTTAAAATTTATATGGATTTAACAGCGCCCACTGTTAAACCGTACTGGGAAGGTAAGAAAAAAATAGTAGATGGAAAACTATTTATTCAACCCAGTTCTCTGCTGAGGATTTCAACCCAGGATAATTTATCAGGAGTTTCCGAGATTGTGTATAAACGGTTAAAAGAGGCCAAAGAAAGATCCTTTCCTGGACAATTATCGTTTAAAAAAGAAGGGAAGAACGAGTTTTATATTTCGGTAGTGGATCAGGTAGGTAATGAATCAGATTGGGCATATCAAGAGTTTTATGTAGATACTAAACCACCGGTGAATAGTTATGAAATTCAAGGAAATTCGTTCGAAAAAGACAATAAAATTTATTTAAGCTATGATCATAGAGTTATTTTTAAATCTGAAGATGATGGAGTAGGAGTTAAAAAAATAGAGTATCAGCTTAAAGATGAACCAATGTCTTTATATAGACATCCATTAATAATATATTATCAGAAAGTTAAAATCAGATTCAGGGGCTGGGATCATTTAGATAACAGAGGTAAGTGGATAACTAAAACTTTTATTCAGGATTTTGAACCGCCCAAAATAAGTTTTAAGTACATTGGAAAAAACGTCAAAGCCCGTGGATTGATCTACGCGTTATCTGATTTTAAAGTAAATGTTAAAGTGAAAGATGGAATAAGCGGGGTGGGGAAGGTTTTATACTTTTATAATGAACAAAAAATGGAAAACAATGATCCTCTTAAGCCAGTAGTTTTTAAGCGGGCAGGGGAAAATATGTTTATGGTTCGTGCTACTGATGCTGTTGGTAATATGGAAGAATCAGAAAACTTAAAAATCTTTATTGATACAGTCCCACCAACAACTACTATACATAGTCAAAAACTATTGGTTCTACATAAAGGTGTTTATCTATCTGCCTTGCCTAATAGTGTGAGTTTAACTGGAAGGGATGAAGGTGGTGTTGGAGTTGCTTATACTGAATATAGTTATGATGGAAAAAATTTTAAAAGATATGAAGGGCCGATAAGTTTGGAAACTTGGAAGAAACGGAAAAGAGAATTTTATTATCGGTCAGTTGATTTGTTGGGCAATGTCGGTAAAGCTGAAAATATGATTATTCAGATACAGACTAAGTCACCGAAGGTTGATATTTTTATCGAAAAAGATGATTTACCGGATGTTCCGCTATCCGATATTGTAAAAAGAAAAAAGTTATCCAAAAAAGTATCTAAGAAAAGACTTTTAAAAACAGGCAAAAGTAAGAAAAGTAAAAAAAGTAAGGAGAGTAAAAGAACTGAGAAATCTGTAGTGAGTGAAACAGGCGAGAAGAGTAAGGTAACAGGACCCAAGTTGATAAGCGATAAGAAGATCAAAAAGAAATCCAAAAAGATCACTACTAAGAAGATCAAAAAGAAACTCAAAAAGGTTACTGCCAAAAAGACTAAGAAAAAACCTAAAAAGAAGTCTAAAAAGCTGACCGTTAAAAAGGTTAAGAAGAAATGAAAATGAAAAGGTTTTTGGGTGAGACGGCAGTAGTTGCGGTTTTGATGGTGATATTCGGGATGATGTTTTGGCTGACTCTATCTGAAGAGATGATTTCTAAACAAGCTAAAAGTAAAGTCAGTGATGAATATGAGAATGATGATGAGGAATACGAAGACGACGAATATGAGGATGATGAGTACGATGATGACGAAGAGTATGAGGAAGATGACGATGATGAATATGAAGATGAAGATGAGGAACCTTTAAAACCTCCAGAAGTAGACAAGAAACCCCAGTATGATCCTATCAATCAGGTTTTTAGAAACTATCAGACCGATATATCCAATATTAAGCTACCTCTAAGTTTTGAACATCATTATTTCGAAACTATACAGCAAATTAAGAAAGTAACTGATTAAATTTCGATCACAAGTATGTGATTGGTCGCTTGTTTAACGAGGCTCTTGAGTCCTTTTTAAATCTAAAATGTTGATATAAGAACCTAAACACTAAATATTTATTTTTTCTGTTTATAAGTGTGAAATATTATTCATGTAAGATAAAAAAAAACATAAAAATAAATAATTTTCTTGGAATATTCTAGATGTTATGTTACACCAACCTTCAGAATTTACAGAAATAATATTTTAATAACTGTTTTTTACGAGTTCAACGCTAAACAGTTATGAGAACCTTATTTGGGAGGACGAATGAGGATTGAAAAAAATACCGAAGTTCATAGAAGAACATCGAGTGAGCATTTTACTGCATCATACATGCATCCAAGAAATCATCGTTCATCTTTTTATCGTTTATCTGGATTTAATGATTCAAGTAATTTTAAAGATTTCAGTAATAGAATAAAATTGATTTTATTTCATCATGCCGGGGGTAGCGTAAGTTTTTACAATTCATGGCCATCTTTGTTTAGTAAACACTTTGATCTTATTGGCGTTCAACTACCTGGAAGAGAGGATCGTTTTGCAGAACCGTTTATTGGTGAAATGTCACAGCTTATTGATACTTTAACTAGTGATATCATACCTGAACTTAATGAACCGTTTGTTTTATTTGGGCACAGTTTGGGAGGAATTATCTCCTATGAATTAGCTAGAAGACTGGAAATGGAAGGTTTTTCACCTTCTCATTTGTTTATTTCATCCATTAGATCTCCTTACTGTTTTTATAATTCTGATCATTGCTTCAGTAATTATGTTGACCTGACTGACAGCGAATTACAGCAAAAGCTAAAACAATACGGAGCTACTCCGGAGGATGTTTTTCAGGAACCGGAACTTTTAAAATTAGTAATCAATATTTTACGAAACGATTATAAAATTCTTTGTAACTATACATTTTATGAACATAAAAAACTAACTTGCCCGGTTTCAGTTTTTTATGGGGATGAGGATCATGAAGTTAATGAAAAAAATCTTGTTTCCTGGAGTCAAGTAACCAATGGAGTTACCAAGATCTACCGGTATGCGGGAGGGCACTTTTATTTTAAAAATAATCTTCAAAAATTGGTCAATTTAATTGAACACGAGGTTACTCGCACAACAAACCTTAACTGGGATTAATTTGAACTATGGGTTTTAATGCAATAAATAATGAATCAAGTAAATCAAATGAATCAAAAAAAGGATTAATCGATATTTGGAAAGTTCCTCTAAGTGCCGATTTAACCCAGATAAGAGAGTTATATTCGTATCTGAATTTGGAAGAGATTTCTATCGCGGATCAAATTAAAAATAATATTATAAGAAATAAACGTATAATAGCTCGTGGTAATCTTAGAAGGATTTTAGCCTATTATCTGGGAATAGGACCACAAGAAGTTGAATTTACCTATGAAAAAAATTGCAAACCCAACTTAAAAAATACTTCTATATATTTTAATCTATCTCATTCCTGGTCCTATGCATTGATTGCCTTTTCTCATTATCATCCGGTTGGTATTGATCTTGAAGAAATAAAAGACATTGATTATCAATCAATCATCCCTATTTTTTTTAGTTTAGAAGAGGAAACTTATTTACATAATTTAAATCCGTCAAAGCAACTTAGAGAGTTTTATAAGATATGGACCCTAAAAGAAGCTTATTTAAAAACTATAGGAACAGGTTTATCTCAGGATCCTTCTACGATAAATATTTTATCTCCTTTAAATGAGAATAGTGACAGTGACTGTGGTCGTGATAGTAATAGAGACAGTAAAAGTAACAGTAATTGGGGGAGAGTTAATAGTTGCCTATTAAATTCTATTGCACCGCTTCCATCTTATATAGGAGCAGTTTCTGTTTACTCTCCTGATTCAATTGAACCACTGCTCAAATATCATGATCTGGAAATTGAAAATGAAAAATTACCCACAACCTCAACTTTTTGGAGGGCTAACGTTGGTTGAAAAAACTTACACCTATGATGAAATAATCGCATCCCCATCTTTTACCACTAAGGAAACAAAACCGATAGTGAACAAATTTTGGAACCGCAATTTTTTTCTTTTATGGCAGGGGCAATTTATTAGTCAGTTTGGAGTACAGGCAACCAATATTGCCATGATGCTCTGGATAAAGCACGTTACCGGGTCAGCCTTTTTAATGGGTATGGCGATGATGTTGTCTAATTTACCAGCGGTTTTCTTAGAACCGATTGGAGGTGTGATAGCAGATAAGTATTCTAGAAAGAAGATTTTGATTTACGCGGATCTTTTATGTGCGGTAGCTATTTTGACCGTCTCTGGATTGATCGTTCTTTTTCCTGATAATACTATATGGGGTCTAGTTGCTCTTTTTCCAGCAGTGATTTTAATTGGATCTGCTCAAGCTTTTTTTAGACCAGCTTGCACGGCCTGTATTCCTGATATTGTGCCAGCGGATAAACTTTCCGCGGCCAATTCATTTAATCAAGGTAATTTTGTGATTGCTCAGTTGGTGGGTAATGGCCTAGGTGGATGGCTCTATCGAGTTTTTGGCGCTGGCTTTTTATTTTTACTGGATGGTTTTTCTTATTTGTTTTCAGCTACGAGTGAAATCTTTATTTCTATACCTGAACAAACGGTCCAAAGCAAAAAAGAAAGCAAAAAAGACTTTTCCAAAAGTTTAGCTGATTTAAAGGAGGATCTTCTTTTTGGCGTAAAATATTTTTGGAGAGATTTAGGGCTAAGGTACTTCTTTATTATGAATGCTGTACAGAATTTTTTTACCATGCCGGCCATTGTTTTATTACCATTTTTTGTTGAGGATCATTTACATGGAAATTCAGTTTGGTATGGGCTGCTGTTGGCGGGATTTGGAATTGGTTCCTTACTTGGTTACATAGGAGCTGGTATATTCAGTTTAGATGGCCCTAAAAGGTGTATCTCTTTAATTATTTCTTATTTGCTTTATGGGTCATTGGCTATAATTGTGGGTCTTGCTCCAACATTGACGATTGCTTTAATTCTTATTTTCATGATGGGTATATTTAGCGGTTATAATCATATTAATTTTGTAACCATTGTTCAAAAACGAATACCTTCAGATATACGAGGAAGGGTTTTTGGAATAATTGCCGCGGTATCTTTTAGTGTAACTCCTATAGCCATGGGACTTGCTGGTATTATTGCTGAACTGGTTAATGGTAATGTTCCGCTAATATATATTGTCAGTGGAATCATTCTATTATCGACTTTTTCCTTTATGTTGCTATTTAATCCTTATTTACGAGCTTTTTTAGCTTTTGATTCTATATCAAAATCAAATTGTAAATAAATAGGAAAGATACAGATGTTGACATCAAATACTGAGTTAAATAAATCGTTACATTGGCTGATTTCGCATGGTCAAAATTCTATGTGGACTACCTATGAATTGGACCCCAATAATTATACTTACAATGTTCCTACCGTTTTGACTGTAAATTCTCAAATTGATGGATCCGTTTTATGTGATTGTTGGAGATATTTGATTAACAGGCATGAAAATCTAAGATCAACCTTTATTAAAGATGAATTAACCGGAGTTGTTTATCAAACTATTAGTAGTTCCTTGACACAGTTACCCTTTGAATTTATCGATGCTGGAGACTGGGATGATGAAAAACTCTTACAAGAAATCAGTCTGGAAGCGAGAAGAAAATTTGATTTAGAAAAAGGTCCGCTTATTCGACTTACTCTTTATTCTAGGGGCGATGTAGATCATTATTTTATGTTTAATATACACCATATAGTTATTGATTTATGGTCCACGGGTCTTTTGGTCAAAGAATTCTTATCTTTGTATGATGCGTTGAAATCAGGAAGTGAAATTAAAAATGATTTATTACCAACTTTAACCAATAATTTTGGTGATTTTATTCCCCTCCAAGATAAGTTAATAAGTGGTTCTCGTGGTCAAAAATCAAAAAAATATTGGTTGAACGATTTAACTGGCGATTTACCAGTGTTAGATTTACCACTTGATTATCCTCGTAAGTCAATTTTACGTTCTGAGGGAAAAACGGTCAGATTCTACTTTGATGGAGAATTTAGGCAAAGGCTCTTCTCATTGGCCCAGCAAAATAAAGTATCTTTATATACCTTGATGTTTGCTTTGTATCATCTCTTTTTGCGTAGATATACCAATCAGACTGATATCAATGTTGGATCTCTTTCAATGGCTACAGGTCGAACTAAACCTGAATTTGAATCAGTGGTTGGTTATTTGATTAATACCTTTATATTGAGAATTAATGAATCTGAGGAACTTTCTTTTTATGATTTTTTGCAGATAGTAAGGAAAAAAATTTTTCAGGCTATGAAAAATCGTGATTATCCATTAACCCACTTAATGGATCAATTGAGTTATGCCAAAGATTCTGGCCACAACCCTATTTTTCAGTCCATGTTTTCTTGGTTTAACGCGCCTACTGATCAGGAATCTATTACTCGTTTGTTTACCCTAGGTATACCAGGAATTAAATTTAACTCGAATCATCTTGAGGTTGAATCATATCCGGTAAGTCAAAAATTAGGACAGTATGATCTTTCACTGCTGGTAGCTGATATCGGTGATCGTTTGGTAGGTGAGTTTTGCTATAACGTCGATTTTTTTAAAGACGAAACAGCAGAACGTATGGCTGATCATATTAGTAACCTAATAAAAGCGGTAGTAGCAGATCCAAGTAAAAAGATAAGCGAGTATGAATTAAGAAGTGATGCCGAAAGGCGGACTCAGAATAAATGGAACAAGACAGATCGTGATATAGGGTCAAAATTGACCCTAAATGAATTGTTTAAGGACCGAGTGGTTAGAGATGGAGGGAATGCGGCTCTTTGCTATCAAGGACGTGAAATAAGTTATAAAGAGTTTGATAACTTAACTGACAGATTAGCTCTTATTCTAAGAAGCAAAGGAGTCGGTCCAGAGTCTTTGGTGGGTGTCTGTATGGAACGGTCAGTAGAACTGGTATTATCCTTGTATGGAATCATAAAGGCAGGAGGAGCGTATGTTCCAGTGGATCCCTATTATCCCGAAGATCGTCAACGATTTATTCTAGAAGACGCCAATATTAAGATATTATTAGTCTCGCAAGAGAATGAAGAAGAATATAGGCAAAAATTCACCGACCAATTAGTGATTGGGGTAAGTGAATCAGATTACAGTAGACCGGATACAGAAAGCAGTAAACAGTATTCTGTAAACAGTGAACGGGATGCTGGGTACAGTGAACAGGATACTGGGTACAGTGAGCAGGATACTGGAACTGGCAATCCGGATACAGGGCACAGTGAACTGAATACAGAATACAGTAACCTGAATACCGGTAAAGATACAGCATATGTCATCTACACCTCTGGTTCAACCGGACGTCCCAAAGGAGTGATGGTACCTCATGAGGCGATAGTGAACCGATTATTGTGGATGCAGGGAGAGTATGGATTAACAAAATCGGATCGGGTCTTACAAAAGACCCCTTATACCTTTGATGTATCCGTATGGGAATTTTTCTGGCCCTTAATAAGTGGAGCAACTTTGGTGATGGCTCCACCTCAAGATCATAAAGATCCTCAAGCAATGATTCAGTTAGTGCGAGATAATGAGATCACTACCATACATTTTGTGCCTCCAATGTTAAGAGTTTTTTTGGAAGAATTAAAAGAACCTAGACTATCCCAAATAAGAAGTTTAAAGCGAGTAATCTGTAGTGGTGAAGAATTACCATTTGAAACCAAAGAAGAGTTTTTTAACAAATTACCCACTAGTGAATTACATAATCTCTATGGGCCGACCGAAGCAGCAGTAGATGTAAGTTATTACAAGTGTGTAAAAGGAGAAAGTGGTCCGGTTCCCATCGGTCGACCGGTATGGAACACCCAATTATATATATTAGATAAGCAAGGAAATAATTGTCCTATAGGAGTTCCAGGTGAGCTACATATTGGAGGTATTCAGTTAGCCAAAGGATATATAAATCGTCCCGAGTTGACAGTCGAGAAGTTTTATAGGGTCAAAAATAAAAAACGATTGTATCGAACCGGGGATCTAGCTCGCTTTAAGGCAGACGGTAATATAGAATTTTTGGGTCGGATAGATTTTCAGGTAAAACTACGGGGATTTCGCATTGAGCTGGGAGAGATAGAAGGGTGTATTAGAGAGCAAGAAGCGGTAGCGGATACAGTAGTAGTGATTAAAGAAGATAAGCAAAAAGAAAAACAATTAGTGTCCTATATAACCGAGCAAAGGCCATTACAGGTGGATGAAACGGATCTTCGTCAGCAATTGCAAAAAATTCTGCCTGATTATATGGTTCCATCTTTTATAATCAAATTAAAAGCCTTGCCCTTAAACAACAATGGCAAGGTGGACAGAAAAAATCTTCCAAATATTGAGATCAAAAAACCTACTCGCATGATAGCGCCTAAATCACCGCTGGAAATTCAGTTAGTGGAGATATGGTCAGAGGTACTAGGAACCAAAAACATAAGTTTGGATGCCAATTTCTTTGAAATAGGTGGACATTCGCTTTTAGTAGCGAAATTACGCAGCTTAATTTTAGAAGAATTAAAAGTAGATATAAAGGTAGTTGATCTTTTTAAATATACAACAGTTAGTTCTTTAGCTGAATTTATTTCTATTTCAAAAAACAAAAATGTTTGGAAGAGCAATAGAACAATTGTAAAAAGAAGAGCTGCTATAAATAGAAAATACAAAAACGTTGCTTTAACTAAGCGAGAGAGAGTTAATTATGTCAACAAACATGTATGAAAGTAATCGAATGAATACCGATATTGCAATTGTCGGCATGGCATGCAAGTTTCCCGGAGCTGAAACTATTGATCAATTTTGGTTGAATTTGAAGTACGGTGTTGAAAGTATTTCTAACTTTACCGATGAAGATCTTAAAAAAGCCGGTATACCAGAACAAAGATCAAAGTTACCTAATTATGTGAAAAGGGGGGGAGTGCTCAATGAAATCGAATATTTTGATGCCGCCTTTTTTGGGTATGGCCCAGGGGAAGCAGCTTTAATTGATCCTCAACAAAGACTATTTCTACAGACTTCTTGGGAATGTCTTGAAAATGCTGGCCATGATCCTTATACCTATCCGGGCCGTATTGGAGTATATGCCGGTTCTAGTTTAAGTACTTACCTGATGTTTAACATAATACCCAGCCTTTCTAATATTGATCCGGTAGGTGAATTTCAAGCCATGATTTCCAATGATAAGGATTATCTTTCTACTAGGGTAGCTTATAAACTTAACTTAGGAGGACCGAGTGTTACGGTTCAGACCGCTTGTTCTACATCTTTAGTAGCGATTCATATGGCTTGTCAAAGTATATTAAATGGCGAGTGTGAAATGGCATTAGCTGGTGGATCGTCAGTTACCGTGCCCCATCGAGGAGGTTATTTATTTCAGCAGGGTGGAGTACTTTCGCCAGATGGGCACTGCCGAGCTTTTGATAAGAATTCCAGGGGAACGGTAAAAGGAAATGGTGTTGGCACTGTTTTGTTAAAACCGCTGACCGATGCTTTAGAGGATAAAAATCATATTTACGCCGTAATAAAAGGAACATCTATTAACAATGATGGATCGCGCAAAGTCGGATACACGGCTCCTAGCGTTGATGGTCAATCTGAGGTGATTGATGAGGCGTTGTTGGTTCCTCAAATTAATCCCGAATCTATAGGTTACGTTGAAACGCATGGTACAGGAACCCCTTTGGGTGATCCGATTGAAATGGCCGCTTTATCCAATGTTTACAATAAATATACTAATAAAAAGAATTTTTGTGCTATCGGAGCATTAAAAACCAATGTAGGGCACATGGATGCGGCGGCTGGAGTGGGCGGGTTGATAAAATCCAGCCTGTGTTTGTATAATAAAGCATTGGTCCCCAGCTTGAATTTTAATGAACCCAATGAGGAAATTGATTTTCAAGAAGGTCCTTTTTTTGTTAATACTCAGTATCAAAAATGGGAAAAGCCGGTCGATAGTTTAAGAAGAGCAGCGGTAAGTTCTTTTGGTATTGGAGGCACCAATGCCCATGCAGTTATAGAAGAAGCTCCTGTGCGAGAGGATTCTAAGAGTATCAAAGAAACTCATTTATTGCTGATCTCAGCTAAAACTCCTTCTGCCTTAGATAAAATGGAAATTAATTTAAGCGAATATATTAAAAATCATCCGCAAACACCAATACACAATATAGCTTTTACTTTAATGACAGGTCGTCATCATTTTCAACATCGTCGTTATATAGTCGTGTCTGATACTAAACAATTATTGAGTGAAATTGCTCAAGAAAAAATATCCAAAATATCCAAAGTATCTAAGGATAAAACGTATTCAAATAATGAAAGAATAAGTTCACAGATAGTGTTTATGTTTTCAGGGCAAGGCTCTCAATACATACAAATGGGAGCGGATCTGTGTCGTAATATTCCTGCCTTTCGACAGTCAGTGGATGAATGTTGTCAACTTTTAAAAACCCAAATGGATATTGATATAAAAAGTATCATATACCCTGAATCTAAGATAAATGAAGAAACAGCTTCTCTAATCAATCAAACTGAATATACCCAAAGCGCGATATTTATCATTGAATATTGTCTGGCCAAGTTATGGATGAGTTGGGGAATAATTCCTTCAGCTATGATTGGGCACAGTATTGGCGAATATGTGGCAGCAACCATTTCTGGAGTTATGTCTTTAGAGGAAGCATTAAGATTAGTAGCTATTCGAGGCAAAGTTATGTCTAAATGTCCTGGACGAGGAGCCATGTTGTCAATTAATGCTGGTGAACAGGATGTAAAGCAATATTTGAATGATGAGATCCAATTAGCCGCTATAAATGCTGAAGATGTGTGTGTGGTTTCTGGTGTGGTCGAAGCTATTAGTCAATTAGAAGAAGAACTTAAAAATAAGGGTATTTCTGTCAGACGATTGCATACGTCTCATGCTTTTCATTCAAAATTAATGAGACCAATAGTTGAGATGTTTCAAACCGAGCTAATGAAGATCAAATTTAATAAGCCGCAAATTAGCTATATTTCCAATGTATCAGGGAAGTGGATAGAATCAGACGAATGTATGTCACCAACTTATTGGATAAATCACCTTTTAAGTCCAGTCAATTTTTATCAGGGCATTCGAACATTACTTGAATCAGAGTTTAAATTGTTTTTGGAGGTGGGACCAGGACAGGTGTTGAATAGTTTGACGAAAAGGATTTTAAAGGATGAAGATTGTGAAGTCCTATACTCAATTAGGCATCCTAAAGAGAAGATTAATGATTATCAATTTATTTTAAATATTTTAGGGAATATTTGGTCAAGTGGTGTCTCGTTTAACGTGAATACTTTGTTTTCAGATGATGATTGTTATCTGGTTCCTTTACCAACATATCCATTCGAGACTAAAAGATATTGGATTGATCGACCCACTGAAGTTGAAACTGAAGAATACGTAGAACAATACATGGAACAATATGCGGATTCCACCTACATGAGTCAATCAGACGATGATAGTTATAATAGTGATGACAGTGATGATAGTGAGGAAGATCAATCAGAAATGGATATCGTTAATACGGTAATGAGTGTTTGGAAAGAATTTTTGGGAGTTTCTGATTTTAATCCGGAAGATAATTATTTTGCTTTGGGAGGTGATTCATTAATTGCTAGTAGAATAGCTGCCAAATTGAATGAAATCTATCCGGTTGATTTAAAAATTTCTCAATTGTTGGAAAATCAAACCTGTTCTTCAATAGCAGCTGTAATAGAATCCTTAATGGTCGAGAAGATTAATAATATGTCGGAGGAAGAGGCTATTAGTCTACTTTAGAAGTAATAAATATGAACCGTAGTTTATGATTGAAGAAAGGTTAATCTGATGCAAGAGGGATTATCCGAAAATAAAATAAAGCTGTTAAGAAAATTAAAACAAAAAAAACGGACTTCTGTCTCTAAGATAGAGCTTTCTACTACGCAAAAACAAACCATATCTGATCATTTGAATCCGGCACCTTTATCTTCTGGGCAGGAAAGAATCTGGATGTTGCAGCAGATGGAGCCTGATAGCGCTTTTTATAATATGCCGACTACTGTGGAGTTTAAAGGAAGTCTAAATACTTCTATTTTAGAAAAGGCAATAGGTAAAATATTTTTCCGGCATCATATTTTACGAACTTTTTTTAAAACTCTGAAGGATAAGCCTTATCAATATGTGGATAAATATGCTTGCTTATCCATTGATAAAATCTCTTTAACTAATTTATCGTGTGAAGAACAAAATATTCAGGTTCAAAAAATTATAGCTAAAGAAGTTAATAAGCCTTTTGATTTGGGTCAAGCTCCGTTAGCCAGAGCTATCCTAATTTCGCTATCACCTGTTCGACATGTTTTCCATCTGTCTTTTCATCACATTATCTTTGACGGATTATCAACCAGTATATTTATCAAGGAGTTCTTATTTTATTATCAGAATTTGATCCAAAATAACTCTGATAACTCTTCTGAATTATCCCCATTACCTCTTCAATATGCGGATTACTCCCTTCAACATAATAAAAAATATAAGCTAGATCAGTTAGAAAAGGAAATAGGTTTTTGGCGCAAGCAACTTTCAAATGGAAACGTCCCTTTATGTGACCTTCCAGCGGATAAGCCCCGTCCGGCTAATGTAAGTTATATTGGCAAAGATTATAAATTTGGGATATCTAAAGCTGTTACTGATAATGTTAAAGCTTTTTCTCAGCGTAATGAGATAACCCCGTTTATGACATTGCTTACCATCTTTTATGGTTTGGTATATCGTTATACTGGTCAGTCCGATGTTGTAGTCGGAACACCCATAAGTAATCGAAACCAACCTGAGTTGATCAATCTAATTGGATTCTTTTTAAATACTATTCCGTTGAGAATGGATGTCCAGTCGCGAGATTCTTTTCAAGAGATGTTATATAAAGTTAAGAAAGTGGCTCTGGATGCTTTTGCCCATAAAGAATTGCCTTTTGAAAAGTTGGTTAATTGTTTGAACGTCCCGCGTGATTTGAGTAGAACTCCTATTTTTCAAATAATGTTTGTTTTTAATAAACGGCAAAAAGAAATCAAACTTCTAGATGACTTGACTATAAGTGAGGTGGATCTTGATGATACCGGTACATCTAAATGTGATCTGACTCTTTACATTGATGACAATTTTTCTGATCTTGAGTGCAAATTTAATTACAATACTGATTTGTTTGATGACTCAACGATAGCTAGAATGGCGGATCATTTTAGTAATTTAGTTGAGGCTGTTGTAACAGATCCAACTAAGAAGATAAGCGAGTATGAATTAAGAAGTGAAGCCGAAGGGCAGCTTCAGTGTAATTGGAATAAAACAGGTCGTGATATAGGATCAAAATTGACCCTAAGCGAATTGTTTAAGGACCGAGTGGCCAGAGATGGGGAGGATGTGGCCCTTTGCTATCAAGGACGTGAAATAAGTTATAAAGAGTTTGATAACTTAACTGACAGATTAGCTCTTATTCTAAGAAGCAAAGGAGTCGGTCCAGAGTCTTTGGTGGGTGTCTGTATGGAACGGTCAGTAGAACTGGTATTATCCTTGTATGGAATCATAAAGGCAGGAGGAGCGTATGTTCCAGTGGATCCCTATTATCCCGAAGATCGTCAACGATTTATTCTAGAAGACGCCAATATTAAGATATTATTAGTCTCGCAAGAGAATGAAGAAGAATATAGGCAAAAATTCACCGACCAATTAGTGATTGGGGTAAGTGAATCAGATTACAGTAGACCGGATACAGAAAGCAGTAAACAGTATTCTGTAAACAGTGAACGGGATGCTGGGTACAGTGAACAGGATACTGGGTACAGTGAGCAGGATACTGGAACTGGCAATCCGGATACAGGGCACAGTGAACTGAATACAGAATACAGTAACCTGAATACCGGTAAAGATACAGCATATGTCATCTACACCTCTGGTTCAACCGGACGTCCCAAAGGAGTGATGGTACCTCATGAGGCGATAGTGAACCGATTATTGTGGATGCAGGGAGAGTATGGATTAACAAAATCGGATCGGGTCTTACAAAAGACCCCTTATACCTTTGATGTATCCGTATGGGAATTTTTCTGGCCCTTAATAAGTGGAGCAACTTTGGTGATGGCTCCACCTCAAGATCATAAAGATCCTCAAGCAATGATTCAGTTAGTGCGAGATAATGAGATCACTACCATACATTTTGTGCCTCCAATGTTAAGAGTTTTTTTGGAAGAATTAAAAGAACCTAGACTATCCCAAATAAGAAGTTTAAAGCGAGTAATCTGTAGTGGTGAAGAATTACCATTTGAAACCAAAGAAGAGTTTTTTAACAAATTACCCACTAGTGAATTACATAATCTCTATGGGCCGACCGAAGCAGCAGTAGATGTAAGTTATTACAAGTGTGTAAAAGGAGAAAGTGGTCCGGTTCCCATCGGTCGACCGGTATGGAACACCCAATTATATATATTAGATAAGCAAGGAAATAATTGTCCTATAGGAGTTCCAGGTGAGCTACATATTGGAGGTATTCAGTTAGCCAAAGGATATATAAATCGTCCCGAGTTGACAGTCGAGAAGTTTTATAGGGTCAAAAATAAAAAACGATTGTATCGAACCGGGGATCTAGCTCGCTTTAAGGCAGACGGTAATATAGAATTTTTGGGTCGGATAGATTTTCAGGTAAAACTACGGGGATTTCGCATTGAGCTGGGAGAGATAGAAGGGTGTATTAGAGAGCAAGAAGCGGTAGCGGATACAGTAGTAGTGATTAAAGAAGATAAGCAAAAAGAAAAACAATTAGTGTCCTATATAACCGAGCAAAGGCCATTACAGGTGGATGAAACGGATCTTCGTCAGCAATTGCAAAAAATTCTGCCTGATTATATGGTTCCATCTTTTATAATCAAATTAAAAGCCTTGCCCTTAAACAATAATGGCAAGGTGGACAGAAAAAATCTTCCAGAGCTTGGGGAGAAAAATGATGCAGCTAAACATACTTATTTAGCACCGCAAACAGTAATAGAAAAGAATTTGGCGGTAATCTGGCAAGAGGTATTGGGAAAGCAAAAAATTGGCACAAATGATGATTTCTTTTTAATTGGAGGTCATTCGTTAAGCGCTATTAAGGTTATGGCTAAGATCAAGAGTCAGTTCAAAATAAACCTACCCTTACGTGATTTGTTTACTTATAAAACTATCAAAACTTTGGCTGAGAAACTAAATCTAGCAAAAGGTGAGACTCTTAAAATTAATAGGGTGAGTCGAGAAGGGGATTTTCCTTTATCTTTTGGTCAGGAGCGAATTTGGTTTTTATGTAATTTAAGGCCGGAAAGTACTTTTTATAATATGCCGGCAACATTGCATTTGAAGGGCAAATTAAATAAGGAAGCGCTGTATGAATCGCTACAAAATATAATCAATCAACATGATATTTTACGGATCAGTATCCATGAAGTATCAGGTGATCCACGGTTGATAATAGATGGTCAAGTTAAGGTAGCAATAGAGCAAAAGGACTTTTGGGAAAACAAATCGAACACGGGTAAGAACGCTTATGATTTAGCCAACGAAACAATTAAGCAGGATATTGAAACACCTTTTAATTTGAAACAATCCCCTCTTTTTAGAGTACAGCTGATTAAAATTGAAAAGCGAGATTATTTATTACATTTAACTTTTCATCACATAATCTTTGATGAGTGGTCCATCGATATTTTTTGTAAGGAGCTGACAGCCAATTATAATAACTATGTTGAGAAAATTGAGAAAAGGGAAAAAAGCGAAAAGAAAGAAAAGAATGAAATTAAAGAAATAGAAGAAATTAAAAAACTTACCCAAGGTATTCAGTATATCGATTATGCAAGTTGGCAGAGAGCAGAGGGAAATAGATTGTTTAAGGAGGATTTAGATTATTGGAAGGATAATTTAGATGGAGAATTACCTGTTATTAATTTGCCTTATGATTATTCACGTCCGGCTGTTCAGACATATAAAGGTAAAGAATATACTTTTAACATCGCAAGTAGATTATTTGAAGAGTTAAGAAATATAGCTCCAAAATCTTCATCGACCCTTTTTATTACTCTGTTTGCCACTTTTAAAATATTTTTACATCGGTATACGGCTCAGGAAGATATGATTGTGGGTACTCCAGTAACTATGAGAGATAGTGAAGAGACTGAACAATTAATTGGATTCTTTTTAAATACTTTGGCCATTCGCAGCCGAATTAACAGCGATCAAAATTTTTATAGCGTTTTAGAAGAAGTAAAGCACAACTTTTTAAATGCAATTAATCATAGTACAGTTCCCTTTGAAAAGGTTGTGGAAGAGGTCCAACCAACTCGTGATATGAGTCGGACACCGCTTTTTCAGGTAATGTTTGTTTTAAACCAAGCACTACCTCAGTTAGAATTTTCCGGACTTAATACCTCTATCTACGAGTATGATCAGGGAATATCCAAATTTGATATCATTCTTTATTTAGCTCCACAGGCTGATGGATCATTGAGAGCTAGGATTAATTACAATACCGATTTGTTTGACGACTCAACGATAGTACGAATGGCGGATCATATTAGTAATCTAATAAAAGCGGTAGTAGCAGATCCAAGTAAAAAGATAAGCGAGTATGAATTAAGAAGTGATGCCGAAAGGCGGACTCAGAATAAATGGAACAAGACAGATCGTGATATAGGGTCAAAATTGACCCTAAATGAATTGTTTAAGGACCGAGTGGTTAGAGATGGAGGGAATGCGGCTCTTTGCTATCAAGGACGTGAAATAAGTTATAAAGAGTTTGATAACTTAACTGACA
>CAZJDM010000015.1:4670-43646 GCA_964544765.1 uncultured bacterium | reverse complement strand
TGAGAACGGAAGACTGATAACTGAAGGCTGCGGACAAAGTCCGCCCTATGATATTTATATAAATCTATTGTTTCCTAATGGAGATTTTTATAGTTTAATAAAAAATAATAATGAACTCAATTTTTCTCAAATAAATACACCTCGAGCAATAGAAATAAATAAAGAATATTCAGGGGTTGTTGTATCTGACCCATTATTTAGCTACACTATTACCACAGATATGCCGATGGGATCTTATAGATGGTATATCATCTTGGTAGAATTTGGCCAAGATGTAACCAACAAATATAATTGGATTAATTACGACAAAATTAATTATGAAATACAAGGATATTAAATGAAACTTAAAGTATTTTCACCAATATTATCAATAATTTTGCTTAGTTTATTTCTATCTTGTGTACAAGAAGAAGTTCTTGCGCCTCTCAAAGGATCGGCATGGGAGAAAAAGTTTCCTTATAGCGTTTTATATTTAGATTTTCTAAAGGAAGATCCTTCCAATCCAGATGGCTTCTCATTATGCGCGTCTTCAGAAAGAGCCTATTACCTTAATACAACAGTTCTTATATATCGTAAAAGACAAGCTGACAACTGTCATGACTCATCTTTTATTACTGCCCATCTTAGCTCTGATAGTGAGACCTTTTGGGTTTTAAACAGCAGCAACGATACCAATTTATTAACTAATCTAGCTGAGGTAAGTTTTAATAACGGTGAGTTATGGATAGTTGTAAATATTGATTTTCCGACTGGGAAAAATCATAAAGATGTTATTCCAGTACCTTTATATGGTCACAGTACTATAATTAGGCAATTAGAACCAATAAAACCTATTTTAGATGCACTAAAAACAAATCATCCTAATATAGCTACTGAAATTGCCAAGATACAATGTCAAATTGCGGAAAATATGAAAGCTGAAAACCAGGATATCTGTGCCATTCACAGAAGTTTCAGTGGTGATGGTGGTGGAACAACACCCTCAACACCACAAAATTCTTTATTTTCACCATCTGCTGGACATTACAACGGAGGTGGATATGCAGGTGATCCAACTAAAGAAAAGATATTTGGTCAATAATACTATATAACCGGAAATAGACTATACTTGACGAGGAATTATAATGATAATATCAACAACCAACAAATATAAACTCAAACAGCATATAAAAGTTGCTTTTCTACTAACTCTAATAATATGTTTTTGGATATCCGCTTGTGCCGAAAACACTACTAAAGATACTAGTAATATCGTCAAAACAGTTAATATTCAACAAACTCCCGCTGACATCCAAGGACGAGTTTCCAATTGCTGGGCCTATTCTTTAACAGCTCAAATAGAATCAAATGAATTAGAACGTGAGGGAGGAGGAAAAGTATTTAATCTCTCAGAAGAATACCTCCTTTTTTATTATATGATTGATACTCTCCAAACTTTTCTTGATAATTACGATAGTTCTGGCAGCAATCTCCCTATAGAGGAGAAACTTACTATCGAAGAAGGAGTTGATCATTTAGGAGGGATGAAAATAGCCGAAAAATACGGTGTGGTACCAGAAGAAGTATTTGGATATAAATTTCGCAAAGCCTATGAAGACGCTGAAGGGACTGAAATTGATTATATTGGGCATCGCAGTACTGAAGTTTTTAGAGAACTATTTAACAGCAGTAGCCAAAGAAATATCTACAAAAATAACCAAGAAGCACTTATTCAAAAATTATGGGATATATGGACCGAAATCGACGCTAATTTAGATCCTAAAGTTGGTACTGCAGGTAAACCTCCTGCTCCTGATGGAACCTTTCAATATACTTATGATGGAAAAACATCATCAGTGACACCGATGACTTTCATGAAACACCACATGGGATTTTATCCTGAGAATTATGTATTTGTCCATACGGTAAATAATCCCTCCTCTACTCCCACTAGAAGCGAGTTAAACGACTCCAGCAAACGATATTACTTCTATGACCTTGAAGACTCAATCAAAATAATTAAGAGATCCCTTTTGGCCAGACATACTGTCAATATGGCTATGCACCTCATACGGGCTGAAAAAGAAAAGTCTGATGGCAGTAAAGAAAAAATATTTAAAACATCAGGTAGATGGGATATGGATCTTTGCGGTGAGAGTGGAGTAAATTGTCGGGATTATCAATCTCTCCATGGTGTAGTAGCTGTCGACTTTGTGACCATTGACTCACAAACCGGTCAACCACGACCCAGTGGAGAACTAACTAAAGAAGAAATCCGAACGATATTTAGTAATGACGAAACATTAGATTATTTTATAGTACAAGATACTCGTGGGGACTGGAGAGGTCTCGACCAAAGAGGTAATACCAGCTCCGAAGGAACAGACTATTACGGATCAGATGAAGCATCCTTAGGTTTTAAAAAGGTTAAGCTTAATTATTTAAGGGAAATCTTGGGAGCTAATCAGCATGTCAACATAAAACAAAACGATGATAAAGGACACCCTACCATTAAACTGGGATTTTTACTACCCAGATCCATACTATTAACCAATTACGTTGAAATTCTATCTGGCGAATTCAAAAGTCGTTACGGCCAAACCTTTTGGAACTTTAACTTTGCCGGTCGAAGTTTAAGCAGGACCGACGAAGTATCGGCTCGAATTGTCTTGAACAAACCATTTGGCAGTTTATATCAGAAAGGTGAACAAATAGGAGTTTCAGCCTCTATCGGACTTCATAATAAAACTGTAGATGTCTATATGATGCTCCTAACCCCAGACGACAAAGTAATCTCCTTACAAAAAACTTCGGACACTACAGCAGGCAAGGTATCAGATAGTAACATAGCACCCTTAGAAACCGGATTTACCGGAGAATATATTGTCTCCTCTCCCAATATAGTTAATGAGACCTTGCCTAATGCTGATCCCGCCGGACAATATGCGTGGTATATTGTCTTGACCAATCCAGGGGCAGATGTAACCCAAAAATCGAATTGGAAAGCTTACGATAAAGTTATTTATTATTTAGAAACAACAACTAGCTCCAATGCCAATTCTAGTTCCAGCCCCTCTAGCACAAGCTCAAATACCAATACCTCTGTAACTAACTCAGATACTACCAATGATTCAAATAGCCCCTCCTCTTCAGATACCAGTAATAATAATGCCAATTAATTTCATTAATGAGGAATTATTTGATCATGAAACAAATAATCTTAACGCTCAATTTGCTCGTATTTCTTGTTTCGTGTACTGAAGATACAATAACTCAAAACACCCCTACCACTACAACTCCCTCTAATACGAAATCATCAAAAACAAAAAATAATGAAGAAGAAGAGCAGACTCCCACCCCCACCAAGACTGATCAACTCTTTTCTCCCGGTGTTAGGCACATAAAAGACTTCGCCAACAACAACAGTAATAATCCCGCAGGAGAACCAATATTCGAAAATTAATCATCAAGTGGAAACAGCCATCCACTAATTGATTCAACAGCTTGTTCAATATAGGTTCTTAAAAAGATAAAAGCTATTACGGCTACAGCAATTATTAACAGAGCCAGCGTCCAACGATTGCTTTTGGACTTTAATTGATTAAAAAAGCTCTTAATAGGTGATTGTTTTTCTTCATCAGAAACATTTTCATTGATGACTATTTCTTTGGGTTGCTTTCCCTGTGATTTTGAAGGCGGTGGTTCTTCACCGGCTAAATTATCTACCTCACCATTTTCAGCGGATTTAACTTCAAACTCTTCTTCAGCCCCCTCTTCACTCTCCTCTTCAGCTTTATCTTCAACTTGAGTTTCTTCCTCTAGAGGAGGAATTTCTTCGGGAAAGCAATCATTCGGTTCCATGTCCTTTAACGGAGCTGTATCTAATTGTTCAGCACTCTGACTACCTCGTTTACCACGACTATCATCAACAATAGGATGTTGGAGATCTCCCCTTTGATCACTACTCTCATCTCCTATTTCAAATCCTTCTAAATCTCTAATTCGCAGCCAATTATCCAAACCTTGAAACCAGACTAAGGTAGAAAGACATATCTTATAAGAATAAAAAAGCAACTTAACTTGTTTCAAAGTCAAGGGTCCAGTACTTTCAGATTCATTTCCCAGATTAATATAGAGACCTTCTTGCGGAGGTTCTATTAAAGTTGATTTTTGTATTTCATTTGATAGATTCATATCTTATCTATTATAAAACATTAGTTATACAGTTCCAACCCCGCTTTAAACTTGTTAATATCCTTAACAACATGCTTAGGAACCTTGGTTATCTTTTTCCCTTTAGCAACATGATATACCGTCAATTGAGATCTATTTGCCGGAGAAAAAGCATGTTTAAAGACTTCAACTAAATCCTTTTTAGTTATTTTTTTAGCTGCTTTGGCTACATCCTTGGAATAATCAAATTTGCCTTCTAAACTCAAAGCTTCAATTAAATATCTTTCAAAACGATCCCTCATGGTTCGGTCTTCCCATCGCAGTTTTTCTATAACCGCATTTTTAATGGTATTAAAATGTTCATCGGTCATATCCGCCATACCATTTACTGCTTCAACCAACCATTTATCGGCCCTTTTAGACAAAGTACCAGCATCCACCTCAGCAGACTGAATGACAAAATACATACCTAAAACTTTTTCATGAAAATCAAGACCACTAGATATTATATATCCTAATTGCTGTTTGGTACGCAATTCATTATAAAAGCCAGGTTCCAAATAGGAAGCTCCCAAACGCAAGACACCATTGAGTTTTACTGTACGTTTACCAAAATGCACTATTCTGGCCCAACAATTATTGTTCGACTGAGAAGAAATAATACTGTCAACAGGTTTACCTAATGGCAACTTAATCATTTCATTTAGTAAACGTTTACTTTTTGGTAGAACTTTTGCTCCTAAAATAGAATATATTTTACCTATTACATTTTTAATGACCGACGGTTTTAGATTTCCATAAACCAGCCCTTCGATAGCAATTTCGGTGTAAATATCTCGTATATATGATTTTAGTTCCGACATGGTTATTTGATCTACCAGGTGTTGATATTCGTCTCTATGGATAGCCGATACATCTGTTATCATTCGTAATTGATAAAAACATTGTCTATACGCCTGATCATAATTTTGATTAACATATTCCCTTTTTAAATCTGTTTTAAGAGCTTGAAACATTTTTTGATCAATACTACATTCCATTAATTTTTTGAATAAAGCTGAAATCAGATTAGGAATACGCTCCGAAAAGCCCTCAATTCTGAGAACAAGTCCCCTATTATGTCTTGAAACATCAAAAGACAATCCACCTAATTCTATCGGGTATCTCCACTCACTGAGTGATTCATTGAGCGTCTTAATATATATAATAGATAGCAATTTACTACGAGGATCAGAGTTTACCTTATCCGAATGAATCAAAAGGTGAATATGAGCCTTGGGTAACTTGAAGGTTTGATTTTGCTTAAACCAAAGGACTCCTCTTTCATCGTCTATAAGCTTGTAAGGTTTCTTGCTTACTTTTCCTCTTAACAATTGTAAACGCTTGGGAATAAATTCATTTGGAGGTGGATAATACATAGATTTTCTAATTCTAGCTCTTTGCCATTTTTTCCACTGTTTATCAGGCAAGGTTCGCACACTGTAATGAGTACCAAAATATTCTTCTTTTTTATTAGTCTTGACATCAGGAGAAATCAAAACAACTCGCATCAACTCAGGTTTTATTCTATTTAAAAATAGACGAAAATCTTTTAGGGAATATTGATGAAGTAAAGAAATGGTTCGATCTAAATCCAACGCTGAAAAATAATGCATAATTGAGGCATAAGAACTAACTAAATTGGCACCTTCGAAGATATCTCTATAATCAAAATTAATCTCATCCATCTTTTTTATTTCATGAAATAGATATTTTTTATATCCCTGCTCATTTAAAAGTCTTATAAAGGAAAAAAATCGCGAAATAATTGAATCTATATGTTTAAATCCCTCTTTGGTAAGGTCCATGGATATTACAATATAACCATTGAAACTAGATGATCCCACTCCCGCGGAAAGAGATGTTACCAAATCTTCTTTCTTTAATTGAGACAGAAGACTGCCCTCCCCCTCATAGCCAATTAAATGCCCCAACATCGCGGTAGGTTTTGTCTTCCAATATTCATGGACACTGGGAGCCTCAAAAACCAATTTCAATATATGCTTATTGGAAAGGGGTCTAATTTGAATAAATTGTGGAAGTTTACTCTCATCAAAGGTTACAGGATCATAAACAATTTTCTGCCTATTCGTATTTTTTATCGGAGTAAATAACTTTTTAACCAATCGCTCTTGTTTATCTAATTTGAGATTGCTTATCAGAGACATCTTCATCATATTAGCGGAGTAATACTTTCGGTAAAATTCTATCATTTTATCTCTAGTTACTCCTTTTAACGTATCTAAATTACCTATAAACACTCTACAAGTGGGGTGACCAGATTTATTAAGGATCTGTTCAATCTGGCGAACGCGCCAAGAGTCCTCTTGTAAATTTTTTTGGTACTCAGAATGAATCGCGTTTTGCTCTCTTTCTAAATACTCAGGTGAAAACAACGGTGCTATGAAAAACTGAGCAAACTGATCCAATGATTCAGTAAAAGCATCATGATTCACTTCAAAATAGTAGTTTGTGTGTTCCAAGGCAGTATAGGCATTAGAATAACCTTGATGATTATTTAACAGACTTTTAAATTGACCAATTTCAGGATATTTCTCTGTCCCTAAAAAAAGCATGTGCTCCAAAAAATGAGAAAGACCAGGACTGTCTTTGGGATCTTCCAGACTACCAACATTTACATCGATAGCAGCCGCTGATTTTTTTACATCTGGATCATGAATCAATAGGACTTCAAATTGATTTTTTAATTTAATTTTTTTAAACACCCTCTGGGATGGTTTCACCAATTTCTCCCGGTTTTTTTTCTACTGTCTTATTTGGATGCAAGATTTCGTATTTCTAATTCTTGCCTATGATATAAAGCACGATAAAATTCAGTTAATTGAGACTCAAGATTTGGTGTACTTACCGATTCATTTAAAATCAAATTTTTTATTATCGAAGAATAATTAATGCCTAAGGTTTGATCAAATTCCTTGAAATTATAACCCAATCGTTTTAATTTCTTAGGAGACATGGTATTTTTACCAGCGCTACTTTTAATCATCCATTGTAAATAACGATATTGACTTAATTTCAAAGAGGCCATTTGATATGAGTCTTTTAAATATTTCTGCCTTAATTCTTCATTACCGGTAATTGAGTATAAGTGGCTCAATAAAAAGCTTCTAGCTGAGTTTCCCTGAGGAAGATAACCCCAAAAATACAAATCGTTCTTATTTCTCTCCATAATTTGATTAATAAGAGTTTTGGCTCTATCATAGTCCTTTTCTCGCAATACTCGTCTGGTTATTATTGAATCAGGATTGAAATTGATTAACTGAGATGAATGGCCAATATTAAAATAACTAAAACCTAAGGCAAAAATCAATACCCATAAGGGCAAATTACCCATATTTTTTTCTAGCTGTTGCCGAGATAAATAAAAAAACGATACCGCTATCATAAGCTCGGTAAATTCATAAAAGGCTGAATTTTTGGAAAAATACATTTTCATTACTAAAAACAGATTTAACAACATGGCAATTACATAGTCATGATTAGCAAAATAGGGTTTATATCCTTGAAAATACTTAACCAGAAATTTCTCTTCAAAAAGGGGAATAACCGCCGCAAAGACCATAAATATTAAGATATAAAGTATCTTGTTATCTATAATTGAAAGTAATTGAGAAATTCCAGTCATATCATAGAGCGTCTGACCGTCCGTAATCAACTCACTTGCACTAAAAATTCTAGATCCCCAGTCTATTTCCACCAGAGCCATGACAATAAATAAAAGAGCCCAAAAATACTTTAACCAATTAATTGGGTATGATTTTGATTGATTATAGGTTGCTCCAAAAGTAAAAATCGCGGCTAATAGATAAAGAAAAAATTGGGCATATTCTCCCACATTATCTTCTGAGACGAATAAAATATTATTAAAAGGGCTATAATGATAAGTAGCAAAGAACATTAGATACAATACTAAGGTAATAATTACCAAAGGGTAACTATTGATTAACTTCAAGAAAGACCTCCCTTTCAATCTATTAATGATAGTTAATAACAGATTACTTTATTTGGAAATAGAATAAATTTTTATATATATAGATATTATATCAGATTTGTAGAAAATTGTCTTGATGATTACTGAAGATTGATAATCATAGTTTCTTCACCATTAACTTCCAGTAATTGAGTGTATTCAAAAGTTGAATAATCTTCATCGGTATTAACTCTTATAGAGTAAAATACACCAACATCTAAACTGATAAAAGAAAATCCCCCTCTAATATCTGGTACAGTGGCCCCGATAAATTCATCGTTTGCATTGTAGAGAGAAATAAGAGCTGAATTTGAGTTACTACTAATTAATTGTCCTTGGATTTTACCGGCTTTTTCAACTAGAGAAAAGTCAACATCTGAGTCACTACTATATAAAGGTAACGAACGCTGTTCAGATTCTCTACCTTGATTATCACTTGCTCCAACATTATACATTCCTGGTAATAAACCATTAATAAAATAGGACCCATCTGCTCTGGAACTAGTAGACCCTCCCACCTGGTTATTTTGTTCGGCAGCTGATATTTGAATCTGGGCTATAGGAAGACCAGCAAAAGTTACCGAACCACTCAAACTAACTCCTTGAATTAAGGTTATGGCAACATCTAGTACATCACCTTGAACAGATAGTTTCTGAGCTTGTTCAAACATAGGGGTCCAAGTAATATTCTGCTCAGCATCAAAGTTTAAAAACATTGTGGGACAATTGTTAGCATTGACAGCTAAGGTGTACGCCCCTGCAGGAATATTCTTGACTTCTATTGATCCGTTACCAATCCGGTTTGACTGGCGCCAATAGCCTTCATTGTTCCAAATTGAAAGTGTTATGGGGGTAAATTGATTTGCTTCGTCCAGACCTGAAATATTACCACTAAAAGTATAAGTTGTAGAAAGACTCAGATTAACATTAACATCTGTGACATCTAATCCCTTAACGACCGTTATTGTAGATGCTTGTCTGGAATTTAAAGTAGTTTGCTCTGACCCCCCATAATAGTTGCTGGGCGCGAAGGCTTCCACTTGAACGTTGACTTGAGGAGGTATATCGACAACCAGACCTGATAAAGACAGACCTGTATTGAGAGTCAAGGTTATATCATCAATATTTTCATTGCGTAAGTCAAGATTAGCGGCTTGAGCGTATGAGCCTAAAGGAAGTTCGAGCCCCGCATAACAACCCGATCGAATTTGCTCGCTTTTAATACACAAACGGTAATCTTGAAGAGGAGGGAGTCCATCTACACTAAAAGACAATGGATCACTACCACCTTGACCAACAACTTTTGTTATCGAGCCTTGTTGAAATAAAGATGACCAAGCTTCCATTTGGACGGTAATACCTTGAGGTAAAGAGGAAATCTGACCTGATATAGATCGACCTTCTTGTAAGTTTATATCGATAGAGGCATCTTGTTGACTTAAATCTATCAATAAAGCTGCTCCCACATTGGGTATGAGCTGGTCATTTTGGAAATAAAACCCTTTGATGATTTCTGAGTTATTGGTTTCAATCATGAGTTTATAGTCTGACACTGGAAGAAGACCTTGAAGTACTATCGAAGTTTCATCAGCCTGTAGCTCTTTCTCTAATGAAGAAAAATTATCGGTGGAAGCTGACATGGCCATAGCTGAAATGGTAGTTCCGGTTGGGACATTATTAAAATTAACAGTAATAGTTCTGCCGTCAATAAGGCTAAAGTTGACATTTGTTAAAGACTGTTCTGTTAGATCAAAGATATGTGCTTTTTCCCATCCAACAGGAGTACTTGCTATTTGTTGGGGACCTTCCTTACGATATCCACCTGGATGAGGAAGGGCCAGCCAATTTATCTTGTAATCATTGGCGGGGGGCAAATCGTTAATTATATAAGGCATATTGGCTCCAGTTCCCACTATCTCAACTGGACGAGATAGGGTGAGTGATTCTGAATTAGCAAATAACCTCATTCTTTCGCCCAATTCCAGCCCCATAATGGTGCCTTGAATAGAAAATCTAGATTGTTCAATCAGCAAGTTAAAATCCCTTTGGTATTGTATTCCATTACGAGTGACAATCACAGTTACTTTAGACAAACCTGTTTGAAAAAAGTTATGCGTAACATCCTTTCCGTGATATATGCTACCGTCAGCAAAATGCCATTCATATGTTTCCGTTGATAAGACAGCGCCTGAATTAGTTGCCGCTGTCAAATTAGTAATTTGCTTGGCTCTAAATGTATCAGACTGATCAATATCAACTGATAAAGGGAACAATATTTTTACCTGCCTAGTTGCCGGTTCAGAAGAAGCCCCGCCAGCATCTGTAGCAATATAGGTTAAAGTATGGTCTCCAGGAGTTAATTCCGCAACGAGCGGAGTAATTGTTACTAAATGATTAATTGTTCCTTCTTCGAGATCTTGAGCCTGATATCCTGGCTCTTGAAACTGATCTCCTATCTCCATTTCTATGTATGTACTTCCAGATAAAGTTAATGTAGGTGGGTCATTAACAGGGTTTACAGTAACCTTAAAGCTCCTTGAATATGATAATGAACCATCGGAGGCAGTAACGGTAAAAGTAGACTCCCCTGACATATTACTTAAGGGTGAAACCTTAAGAGTGTAGCTAAAACCTTGATGGTTCCAATTAATCGAATTAGTAGGAAATAAACCTTGATTGGAACTTGTAATTTGTACAGTTACCGCTGAATCAGGATCTTCCACGCTAAATTGAATTTCGTGATTGGCCGAATCTTCATTTATAGTTTGATTATTTATGACACTTATATAAGGCTGATCATTAACAGCCGATACTGTTACCAAGAAAGATTGGGATGTGCTGGAATACAAATCATTGGCCGTTATGGTGATAGTAGCTGTACCGGATCGATTAGCCGCTGAATATAAAGGTAGATAACACTGGGTGCCGTAATGGTATACATAGCTCTCCAAATTAGGAAAAAGCGTTGGATCAGAAGAAGTAATATCTAACCAAACAGAAGAATCAACATCATTAACGGTAAAGAGAACTTCTTTGTAACTTTGGTCCTCATTCATACTCTGATTACTAATATAGCTGATAGTTGGCGGATCGTTAACTGCGGCTACGAAAAGTAAAGGTACCATCGTTGTAAAAGTAGAGTTCTCCATTTGTATAAGCATCGATATTTGAACTTATGAGAGAAAAAGTCAAATCCTCAGCGTCAACCAACGCATCAACTGAATCAGCAAGATCACCATCAAGATACCCATTTTTATACACTTGGTAGGTTTCATCAAAGGCAGTTGGATAGTAATCAGTTTCTTGAGCTAAAACTCCAATCTGTCCAATCTGACTAAAGAAAAACAAGATCAAAGTGGTGGATAATAGAATGATGCTTTTCATTGGGTGCTCCATGTATAGTTAAATTAATACACTACTTTACATTACCTTACTTGAATTATAAACCTCTCATATGATTACTTAAATATATTATTTGTTTTCAATTATCAATCAAGACTTGGATAATACTATAAATGATGATGTATATACTAGATAATATTTGTAATCTTTTTTAAGAAAAATCGGGGAAAGTTTACAAAAATGTAAGATTAATACGGACAATGTTTCTAATAAAAACTTTTATAAATTTTCTAAATATAGATGCATGTTTTTTATCTAAGGTTTATATGGTGGTACTCAAGATGTAATGCTATAATCTCTTTGGTGACTTCGTCCTCCCTATGATGTTAATTAACGAAAATATTGCCTTTTTTATCATTCAAAGATAAGACTATTTATGATATAAGTTATAAGGATATATAATAAATTAAGAGTTAAAATATCATGAAAATCAATGATTCTTCTAAAATTCTGGCTAAATATTTTGCTTGTTTAGTACTTAGTCTGATTGTTACTTTATTCGCTTGTAAAAGAATCTTTCCTACTAAAGAGGGGGGTACAGATCCCTCAAGTAGTAATGTAGCTTCTATATTTGATGATGGAGAAATTCCTAGTGGTGAACAGTTTTTAAAACAAAAAGCACCTTTTGACCCTGCCGTGATTAATATATCCAAATCTTCAAATATTATTGGTTATGCTTATGTTATAGCCACTGACACAGATAAAACCTATGCTGTTACCACTACCCAAGGTATAATTAAATGCCCACCTGCAAGCTCCAAACCACAAAAACGCCTGCATCTTTGTGACCAATCCAAGACAGAAATAGATGAAGAAATCGAGTTCCAATTAATGAATCCTGATGATGAAACCAAAACCACAATAAATAAAGAAAAAATATCTGTTTTAACTCAAATCAAATTATTTCCATCGTCCCCCAATACATCGAAAAAACCTATTTTGGGAGCTGTAAATCTAAAGAAAACCTATCCTATTCACCTTTTAGTAATTGAAACCTCTCAACCCCCTTCTGTAACTTTTAGCCTCTTTAAATACCAACCCCAAACAAGCTATACTAATGTATACCTTGATAACAATGCTGTTCTAATAACACCTCCTTTTGTTTACAATCCAACCTCCTGGATCACATTATCTACTTTATGGCATGTTCCTATCTACCCTATCTCCTCCTCTTCTAATCTCTCAGATATAGAATACATACATACTTTTCATTTATTTTTATTATTAGCTAAGAATATCCAATTACATGATGCCATGAACAAAATTGTCCATTTCCAGATTGAACAATCTCTTGAATTAAATACCGTTTCAACTGAAAAGCTAATTAAAGCATATCAAAGTTTTCAACCAGAAACAGGACAAATTACTACCAATTCTGGAGAGGTTATCAATCTGTACCATGGTCCCTCATCTAAATACTTTCACATTAGACAGGGAAAACCTTCCTTTCCACATACTCCTAAAAAGACTAGTAAAGGTTGCACATTCTTCAACTAAGTTCGAAACTTCAAAGCTTGAAAGCTTGAAATTAGATTGAGTCACCAACACTTATTGACAACTTACCGAACCTGCCTCATTTGGATGTTTTTAGGATGGGAATCTATTCAACTCGACGAACATTTCTTTCGATAAGTCGGGCCAAAAAATATAATAATAAAACATTGAATGATATAGCTAAAGCAGGCAAAGTTGAAATCCAATATTTTCCTTGAAAGAAATAATCCTTTCCTAAAGCCACCATGTTACCCAAACTAGGTAAAGGTTCTTGCACACCAATGCCTAAGTAACTCAAAGTGGTTTCATAAATGATAGCTTGCACCATACCCAAAGCGACCTGAAATAATAAGAGTGGAACAGAATGGAGATAAATCATATGGTAGAAAACGATACGTTGCCAAGAAGCGCCAAAACTTTTTAAGGCTAAAACAAATTCCTGCTTTTTTAACTCTATAATTCTTTCCGCAATCTGAGAAGAAAACTTAGGTATGTTCATCACACCAACTACAGCCATAATAACAAAGATACTAGGTTTAAATAGGGCAATCACGAATAAGACAACAATAAAACCGGGTATACTGTCAATAACCTCACTTATCCAATGACAAAACTCTTTTATTTTTAAACGATTAGGGTAACCCTTCCCTATACCTATTAAGAGCCCTCCTACTAAGGATAAAAATATCGATAATAGGGCTGGTAAAAAATAACTCTCCACACTCTTAATCATCCGACTTAAAATATCTCTCCCAGCTGGATCAGTACCCAATAAAAACAATTGTTCTTGAGTACAAGACTGGGCAACCGGTTTAGCTAACCAAGACTTTAAAAGTGGTGCGGCCGGTGGACTGCCTATACAATCCATATAAACCTTATTATAGGGATGAGGCAGGAAATCAAAATACGAGGCTGAAAATAATAAAAATAAGATTAAAAAGAAACTACCTAACAAACTTACGGTAATATAATAGGAATAAGAGTTCAATGTTCTATCCCTGGTTGTAATTTACGATAAAATACTCCTTTAACCGTTGATAAAATACGAAGAATAATAGCTAAAAGAATAATCATACCTAGTAGGACCGGATAATCCCTCTGACTAGCTGATCTCCATGCTAGATTTCCCATACCGTTAAAATTAAAAATTGCTTCTACAATAACGGCTTGACTTAAAAAAATAGGAAACTTTGAAGTAAACATTGTTACTAATGGAACTGCAATACCTAAGGGAAACAAGTGTCGATACTCATTTGCCCCTTTAGCTCTTGCTGTCCTCATATAATCTCTTTCCTTTTGACGTTCCATAGCTGAGTGTAAATAATATGACACTTCGTTTATTTCTCCATTAAAAACCGCTAAAGTAAATATTGGAGCAATAAAATATAAATAACTGGAAAAATAATCGTAAGTTTCTGAAGTAGTGATCAAAGGAAAAAATCCTAAATATCGTGCAGAAAAAAGAATTACAAGATAACTGGCAAAAAACAAAGGCAAGGAAGAAGAAAAATATGCCAAGACAACTAAAATTGTTTTAGCAAAGCCATACCACCAGACTTCCACTCTATCTAAAGAGATTACCCAAGCAATGGCAAATGAAATAGAAAGACTTAGTATAAGTGCAATAAAGCATACTATCAATGTTCTTCCTAGAGCGGGTCTTAACACCCCACCAACTTCTTGTCCTGTCATTAAAGAACGACCAAAATCTCCTACTATTATTCTCTTTAAAAATAACGTATATAACTGTACTGATCCTCTGAAATCAAGATTATCAGAGTGCTCAGGGTTATCAGAGTGCTCAGGGTTATCAGGGTTATCAGGGTGCTCAGAGTTATCAAGATGCCCAAGGTTATTAACTTTAGTAGTAGAATATGATGAACGAGTAAAAGATGAAGATGGGTGCTGTGTTTTATTTGAAGTTACCGACAATCTCTGTTTAACAGTATTAGGTGTCGAAATAATAAAAATATAAGCAAAGGTTATTACACCTAATATTATAAGAACTTGAGATATAATTTCTTTGATAATTTTTGTAATTGCAATCAAATATATACTACCCAGTTACAACATCCATTTCGCTTACTGGATCTATAAAACAGCGATGTGGAAGTAAAACTTTCACACCACGTAAAATTATATCACGGGATTGAAGGTCACGATATATCTACTTGCATACTTATGCGTAGTAATTTGTCTTTTTCTGCTTTCACAAAAAGTCACATAATGACTAAAAGCATTTCTCGATAAGAATCCTTTGATAATTCTCTTACAATTAGGACACATGACCATGGAATTAAGCGATATTTCCTTATCTATAGTTTCCGCACAACAATCCGCAATTGGGTCATCAATTTTTTCGTTTTCTGATCGCTCCATACAATCCTCATTCATTCCACCAATTTCGAACAAATATATCATATAAAAAATATCCTTCAAGATAATAAACTGATATTTTCACTGGTAAGGCATATAAATTATACCAGATACTAATTACTAGTAACTAGTGACTAACGACGTTGACTTTGAGTCAGAAAATGAACAAGAAATGAGGTTTGCCGATACATTTTGAAAACTTACAAATCCCCGGCCCGAAGGCCGAGGTTTTCTTTTTACCAGGTTGTTTTAGCTAATACTTGAATGGCTCCTCGACCACCTCCAGGAGTTACTGGTCCACCGCCACCTTGACGATCTGCTTTTGCGGTAATAAATATCTTACGAATATTTCTACCACGAGGTGCCCTAAAGGTAATATCTTTACCTTGTCTACGAGTCAACGTCCCTTCAAGACCAGATAGTCGTCTAACCCGGCCATTACCAAAGATAACTTCTACAATGGCCACCTGAGCTATACCTCGCAAGCTTTTTAGCTTAAGAGCTTTTACACGACCAAAATAATTCATTTGAATTTCTTGAGTAAAGAAAACCGGTTTAGTTAAACGATAAGTCTCAACTTCCTCGAACTGGCCATAATAATCATCTTCAATTAAAAGGACCACTTTTCTGATCTTAAAGTTTCCTCTTAATTGTATCTGCCATCTACCTTGGGAAGAATTAGCTGGATTATTAAATCTGATTCGATCAAAAGTATAGGGCCTGGGATTATCAAATTCATCCGGATTACCGCCCACTGTTTCTGGATAACTGTCTGTCTGTCCAACAGTTAAGGTAGCTTGACCCCTGCCAAACCTGGACTTAGCTACTAATCTAACCGAAATTAATTCCTTATCACGTAATGATACACCAGGATGTTGCTGTCTGGCTTTCCTTTTAAGGAATAGAGTATTCTGTCCTCTATAATGCTGATCGTCATAATCCAAAACAAGTCTGGTTTGAGCAAATAACTCAGAACCCATAACTACCAGTCCTACCAATGCTGTTAAAAATAAAATGGTTCTTCTCATAACTTCCTCCTTTGAAATGATTAAAAATGTGATGGTTTAAAAAGTTAACTTTTAAAATCTAAATTATTTCTTTGCCTTAAATTAAAGCAAATATCGGGCCAACTTTTTAAACGCAATGATTTCAGGAAGTTATATGGTGATTTGGTGTTTTTTATAGCGGTTATGGTAACATTTGTTTACTCATCTACTTGATAGATATCAAAACAATACTAATTGATTCGAGAAGTATTAAAGAATACTGGTTTGATTAAAGGATTATAAATACAACACTAGATTATAGAAACTAACACTACTTAATTTGAGCCAAATCAGAAAGGTCATTGCAAGCAGCACCCCAAATCGGCATATTTCGATAAGGTTGTGTTGATGCTCTTGATTTAAAAAACTCATATAATTCTTGTTCCCTTTTATCAATTTCCCGGAAGCTCAATCTGTTGTTTCCCAAGATGATTAATTGAGTAAATTGACGAAGACCCCCGTTATCTTGCCAAGAATCTAAAATTTCTCTTTCGCTTAAAATCTGATTGATTGGCAAATTAGAGGCTATGATACGAGTACCATGATGGGCAATAATACTAAAAGGTGAGATATATCTGGCACCATCTGGAATTTGCGGACTCCAATATTTTCTAAGACCTCCATTAAAAGCACTATAATTAAAAGCAGCGGCTCCCTCTATAAATCCCAATTCAATTCCTACTTTCAAAAAGGCATGATAAACAAATTCAGAACAGTTCATAGAACTATTATTCATATATTGTTTATGATTATATGGAATCCTATCAGCAACCACCCTTTCTAATACACTAATAAGTCTTTCTCTCTGATCATCATTAAGCAATTCATTTGGTACTACTAAGGCGGCTTGATACTGCTGGTTTTGATCTAAAGAACGGTTTAAAAATTCTGTCAAAGGAGAAATCATGGCTCCCTTCCCTTTAGGATCTGAATGATAAATCCTTTTTCTACCATCAGCAGCAACAACTACTATACCAATATGACCAAAACGACTTCCAGTAACTATCTCAAAAAAGAAGGTTGAAGGATCTTCCAAGGGTTCAGAAATGCCAATTATTTGCCCTGTTTGCCATTTGATTTGATCAGGAACAAAACGAGGGATTGAATCTCCCCGCAATATACTAAGGTTACTATGGACTCCAAGTATATCTAGATTATTTATTACAATCATCATTATAACCAAGATCTCAACACGAAGCAGCCAGTTAGCCATAGGCTCATCTCAAGGTCAATCGTAACATTATTAATCACTACCGTTCCTTGAAGGATAAGGAACAGATAAACTGGGTCTCAATCCCGCTCGCTTATATAGTTTTAAGAATCGCTATTAATAATTACCATTTTATGATAAGTTTTTTTTCCTTTTTTTAACATTATATAACTATCATCCACTATATCAGCTTCAGTAAGTTTTAAATACGGGTCAGCTACCTTCTTATCATTAACAGAGATACCGTTTTGTTCAATTTGTCTTCTTCCTTCCCCTTTGGACTTGGTCAAAGAAGTTTTAACTAGGGCGTCTAAAATAGGAATCCCTTCATTCAACAAACTTCGATCAAAACTAGTAGTAGGCATCGAACTTTCATCACCTACTACATCAGCAAAAAGACTTTGGGCCCCAGATTTGGCTTTATCGGCTTCTTCTTTACCATGTACCATAGAAGTCATTTCATGAGCCAACCTAATTTTAGCCTGATTAATATCTTTACCCTTTAAAGATGCCATTTCATCAATCTCACCCAAAGAAATAAAGGTCAGATATTTTAAAATTCGGATTACTTCATCATCATCGATATTTCGCCAAAATTGAAAAAACTCAAAGGGGGACGTTTTGTTAGCATCGAGCCAAACCGCCCCTTTTTCGGTTTTTCCCATTTTATTGCCATCTTTAGTTAATAATAGAGGATAAGTGATACCAAAAGCTTCCTTTTGTACCTTGCGACGAATAAGCTCTACTCCAGCAATAATATTTGACCATTGATCATCACCACCTACTTGAAAAGTACACCCATAGTTGGCGTTTAAATGATAAAAATCATAAGCCTGTAAAATCATATAATTAAATTCTAAAAACGACAGACCTTTTTCCATTCTGTTTTTAAAACACTCAGCTTGCAACATACGATTGACCGAAAAATGGGTTCCTATTTCCCGCAAAAAATGAATATAATTCTTATCAGAAATCCAATCAGCATTATTAACCAGTTGCGCCTCACCACCATTAAAATTTATGAAATGTTTCATTTGTTTTTTCTGAGCTTCAATATTATTTTGAATAGTCTCACCAACCAGCATTTTTCTTAGCTCTGTTTTACCACTTGGGTCACCAATCATCCCCGTTGCGCCACCACAAAGAATAATTATCCTATGGCCAGCTTTTTGAAATCTTGATAGAGTTAAAAGCCCCATCATATTACCAACATGCAAGGAATCAGCAGTTGGATCAAAGCCCATATATAATGTAATAGGAGTAGTTTGTTTTAACTTTTGTTTAATCTCATCTTCATGAGTAAGTTGCTTTAACAGTCCTCTGGATTGCAATTCTTCAAAAAAATCTACATTAGAATCATCCATATACCTATCCCTTAAATATTTCTCCTATTTAACATTTCTTGCTTTTCTTAGCCTTTCAAATAGGCCCTCAAAAAGAGACTCCATACTATACATTTAGAAATTAAATTTCAAGATGTATCCTGTCATGAAAAAGATGGATACTGTTATGAAGAAGGACGAGGTGTTAATCCGAATATTTCCTTCAACTCAGTTATCTCAAAATTGGGAACAATACCGGTTTTATTCATCTTTTTAGAACGGTTGAACCAACAGGTTTGAATACCAAAATTATTACCACCTAAAATATCAGAATCTAATCGATCACCGATCATAATTACAGATTCTTTTTCTTGATGCTCAGCTTGGTCTAATGCGTGTTGATATATCATCGGATCTGGCTTGTGAAAACCAATTTCTTCCGAAACTACCATAAAATCAATAATTGGTTCTAAGCCGGATTGTTTTAGACGCCTTCTTTGAGGATCTGAAAACCCGTTAGTAACAAGATTGTTTTTTCACTTATCCGAATGAATTAGTGAATTAGTAAAAAACGCGGTGTATAAGTCTTACTTATGCACCGTGTTGATAAGTATATGTAACTGTTGTTACTATGAGTTGAGACTGTTAAAACCAATATCCGCATTACTAACGATACTTATTATATTGAAAGGTAAACAATTTCTCTGAAACGGTTATGGTTAGTGTTCCATCTGTTGAAGTAAACTCCCATAATTCTTCCGTGTCTAATTTAAAATATTTGCTAATACTATGTGCCTGAGCATCATTTAACTCAAATTTAACAAAACCTTTTTGTGAATCCAGCTCAGCAAAAGGACTCTGAATTACAAAAGCTGAACAAGATACAAAGGAACACATCAAACGAAATAAGCCGTCTGGATGCACTATTGTTTTACGTCCGATCAAATCTAACTTGCCAGTCATCTTTTGATATAAGGGAGTATTATTATTTTTTCCAGCAATGGCAAAAGAAGCCCTGGTATTACTAGAATGAATAAAGACATGTACTTTTGCTTGTATCTCACTCATCCATAAGAAAACCATCAAACAAATAAAGATAAGCTTCTTGATCATAAATCCTCCTTGATTTATAAATTTTTAGTTTTATTCTATCATAAGAAATGACTAAAAAGTAGTTAACAATGCGCTTATCGTGGCGTTTACCCGTTGTTAATGAATGAAGCTTGCATCTAAAAATATTTATATGAGTCTATGAAAAGCAATTGGACTTTAGTATAATTGGATGTTGTCTCACAAATATAGGATTCAAAATGAAGAAAAAAAATACATCATTCTTTCTAGTTATTATTCTTTTAATGTCAATTTGTTTAGGATGTGATAACGAAAATACCAATATAACAGAAGATACTGTCGAAGTAATTCTTACCACAGATCCTCCACCTTTAGAAATTCCGTACTATAAACCAATAGAAGTCAAAATTAATAGTAAAGTTAAAGGTAGTGGAATTCAAAAATTCACTATATATTATAACCTAAATGGAAAAGAACCAGATAAATCGCTTATCTATACTCAACCTATCACTTTATATAAAAATACAGTACTAAAAGCCTTTGCTGAAACAAATACTGAGACAAGATTTCCCACCATTACTAAAGAATATACTTTTAAAATTCAAGAAGTTCCGGAAAATTTGGTAAATATAAACAACACCTTATACTATCAAGCAAGTAATTTAGATTTAGTAGGAAGTAATCTTTGGAAGACAGATGGCACCGCTAATGGAACTGAGATGGTTAAGAATTTGAATCCTGATGGTTTTTTAGAATCAGCATGGCTAACCAAAGTAGGTGATACATTATTTTTTGTTGTTATTAATGATAATTATGAATCTAATCTATGGAAAAGTGATGGAACAGATGATGGAACTTCGATAGTTAAGGATATAAACCCTGATGGAGATTCATTTCCACTATGGCTGACCAACGTTGATGGTACATTATTTTTTCTTATTTATAATGATATGTATGAATTGGAACTATGGAAAAGCGATGGCACTACCAATGGAACTGTAATGGTCACTGTAATGATCGAGGATATTTTTATTGAACCTACTGATTGGGATTTTCCTGTCGATCTAGCTGTGGCAAATAATATCTTGTACTTCGTAGCCCCAGATAAAGAATACTGGGATACAATATGGCGAAGTGATGGCACTAAAGAGGGAACTTGGATAGTTAGTAGCAAAACCAAATAATTGCTTATTCTTTAATGCAGCTTGTGCCAGAAATTTTAACTCCCTTGACCCGTACAAAAGCAGGACAAGCAATACTTCCCGCATTACGGGTTCCATAAGTATTGGCAGTATTCACATGAACTAACTTAGAAGACAGCCAGTCTATGTTATTAAAGATATCATGCATAGAATCATTGATACGTAATTTATATAAGTGAGACTTTACTTTTCCGTCTTCTAATAGAAAGGTTCCAAATCGACTAGTACCTGTAAATTCTCCTTTAGCGGCATTTGTAAGATTCATATAATGAATAAAAGGAATATAAATGGTTTTAGAAGAACTTTGTTTAATCATCTGTTCAAAAGTTGACGGGCCATCATCAGCAATAATTTTAGGAGAAGATACCGACATATCGTTATTAACTTTCTTGTTAAAGCGATCACAAGTCTTTTTGCTGGAGTAATACATGTTCTTCAAAACACCCTTTTCTATTAAAGGAAAACGCCCACGCGCAATACCATTTTGTCCAAAATGTCGCCGATATAAAACTTCCGAATCATCAGGATCATCTATCATGGTGAATTTCTCACTAAATAACTTATCACCTATTTTATGCTTTTCTTTTTGTAACATACCGGTTCCATATTCAAACGATTCACCAGACACGGTTAAATAACTAAACATAGAAACCAATTCAACAAAAGCATCCGCGGAAAAAACAACATCATATTGCCCCGCTTCAATATCCTCTCGTGAAGTAGTTCTTTTTAGTTTAAGTATTTCTTCCAAATGATCCAAAATTTGATCTTGGTTATACTCGGCTAAATTTTCTCCGGTAAATGCAGCTCGAAGCTCCTTTTTATCATCGTTTGGTAATTGTAACACTACTTCAGCATTATAATCACTCCCCTTATAGTATAAAGCTTCAGATGATAAGGTATTTACTATAGCATAAGAACTCGACCCCGCTGAAAAAGCTCCTGAGACAATTACATCTTTATCTCTAAATCGATCTATGGCCCTTTCATATAAAGATACCATTACATTGCTGTCGATGTCTTCAACCTTCTTATCGCTATCCACGGTTGTCTTAGCTCCTAAAGCTATAGGTTCCATTGGAGTTAAAAAGGGCAGTTCAGGCATTGATCCTAACGATTCTTTCAATTTATTAATTACCCCTTTTATACCCTCAACATCATCAACCGGACCAACATAGGTTCCCTCCACTACTTTTTTACCGTCTTGTAATTGAACAGTATAATCAGTAGTTATTTCACTAGTGTTTAGTGAAATCTGGTTCCCCGCGGCTCGTACCAAATGAGATACATCACCAGTGTAAGAGATCTCGCCAGTAAGGTTTTGTTCTTTTAAAAAACTATTTATTTTATTTAAGGTATTTACAACTTGTTCCATTTAATATCCTACCTCCACATTTTTAAATAAACATAATGGAATTCCATGCCCTAATCTCATAATTTGATTGGGTTGCCCCTTACCACAATTGAACACTTGTTGCATTTGCCAAGTAGACGGATCTCCAACTTTATCCAAAGAGCGCCAAAATTTAAGGCTATCACCTCGATAAGTGGCATTTCTTACTATATGAGATATCTTTCCATCCTTAATCTTCCACCCAATTTCAGTGGCAAAATGAAAATTCTCTCGATTGGAACCAATGGACCACGATCTAGGAGATTCAACCATTAAGCCGTTTTGACAACCTGAGATAAAATCCTCCACAGTACCATCATTACCATGATCAATATTTATATTATTCATTCTTTCTATCGGCATTCGATTGAAACTTTGAGCCCTACAAGTAGCTCCGGAACCATCAAAAATAGTTCTACCAGCTTTTTTGTTAGCTTCTACTACCATCTGTCTAGAAGTAATGGCATTTACTAAGACTCCTTTATCAATCATAACCACATTTTTGGCCTTAACTCCATCATCATCAAAACCAAGCGATCCAGGAGAATTTGGAACGGTTCCATCAGCTCTGGCAGTGAGTTTTTTACTACCAAACTGCAAAGAACCAAAATGCTGCAGATCAATATGACTACCACCAGCATAACTTAACTCATATCCTAAAATACGATCCAATTCCAAAGCATGACCGATCGTCTCATGTGTCTGCAAGGCCATCATTTCTGGTAATATAATTAAATCGCATTCTTCTTTTTCACAAACTGGAGCACTAAGTACATCCAATAGCTCTTTTTGCAAGCGCTCTGGATGAGATGAAAATTGTTCTTCATCTAACAGATTCTCCCATCCTACTGTACCACCAGCCCTCTGATATAGATTATAAGTTCTTCTTTGTTGCAATCCTTCAATATCATTAGCTAATATAAACAGACTTCCATCGACATCAACTAAATTTTTCTCTATTTCCGCGCACTCTGAATCTACATATAAAATCTTCCTTTTAAAAGAGCTTACTCCAGCTCCCCAAAAGTCAAACTTCTCATGTTGCAGACGCTTATCTAGTTTTAATAAGTGTTCCAATTTATCTTTTAAGGGAACCCTAAAAGGATCTATCTCACAAGGACTTGAATAAATATCCTTATGCACCTCCTTAGGTGCTAACTCAACTTTTTCTTTTAAAATTCGGGCCGCGCTTTGGGCGTTTTGTAGAGCTTTATCGGCTATGCGATCCAATTCTTCTATCCTAACTCCTGAAGCAAAACCCCAAGCTCCATCAAACAGGACCCTAATACCAAACCCTGATCTCTCTTCTACATAACAACTCTGAACATCGTTTTTAAGAGTTGATATACTTTCCCTCATATCCTGTATGTGAATCCTAACATCAGCATACGACGCTCCCTTATTTGTAATTCGGCTAATCATTTCATTAGCTTTCTTTTTCACATTGCCCTCGCTTTCTTATAAATCACATCATCCTAAATCTCTAGAAATGTACGGAACACATATTATGTCATTGTTAATTGATATGCAAGCTTTAAAGGCTGGTCATTCTACTTAATCTTTAGAAAAGAGTCTTTTTTTCAGGGATTCCAGATCTTCAGATCCAATACCCAGGCGTTCACACAAATTCTCCAGTTCATCATCAAATGAAAGTCCATTAAGACCCTCATAATCGTATCCCGAATTACGGGCTTCTTCAATATATTCGTCTGGATATTGGTCAAGTAGCTCATGTGCTAGTTCATCAATACTCATCTTATCATTATCACCGTTATTTTGAGCCTTTTTTTCTTCCACCCAAGTTTCCAAATAATGCAATCGACAATACCCAGCAGTGGTGGCATGATCTTTACAGTCTTCTTCTTTGCAATATTTTTTTCCTTTTTTGGTCATAGTGCCGACTCCGTCCGTCTTCATTAGCTTTAATGCCTTAGTCTATTTGTCGGCTAATTTTTAAAAAACTTGATTTATTATTTACTTCTTAGATGGCTTAACAGTGCTGACAAGTATTTCGACAGGATCGAGGACTTTTATAATAAAACGAGAATAATCCCAGCTATTACCATATGCTTTATGAATATAATCATATTTATATTTTACCGACAGATTGGTGGTTTTTCCTCTCATCAATAGTACATTTCGATATACACCTACATGTACTTTTCGCAAGTTCCAATTCGGACCACGAACAGAATCATTAACTGTAAAGGTGCCAGTTTCATTAGTAAATCGCCTAAAAACTTGGTAATCCATGATCTCATTATTCTGAATATATCCTTCAAATGGAAATAAAATAACTACCCGATAAAATCCCTCCGGTACACCTCTAAATTTAAAAACTCGATCATCAAAGGAATAGTCATTAGCTAGATGTACCATTTTACACAATTCTTTATTAATTGGAGGCACAGGTTCTCCCTTAAGGATCTCCGGCAACTTAACACAGCCCATCGCTAAGCGATCTTGAACTTCATATAAATCTTCAACCGACAAGTTTCCCTTATTTTTCTTTATAGGAGTATAAACGAGATCAGTACCCAAGTCTTGCATGTCAAACTCTGGTATAAGAGTAACTAGTAAAAATGGATCTACTCCTCCATAAAAGGCTTTGACAGCTATTTCTCTAAATATTTGTTCATATTTTTCGGTTCTTAATTTCTTTTTCCTCTTGGTAATTTCAGATTCACTCAGACTAGGATCCATAAGGAACTCATTAGCAGGATGACTAGGTAATTCACCAATAATTTTCTCAATTTCTTTATCAGCTTGATCCAAAGCTTTCATCAAAGCCCGCTCAGAGGGAGATTTAAACCCGGTCATCCCTGTTTCTTTTTTAATTTTCCTATGAGTAATCCTCTTAGCATGATAACTAGCTTGCTCCTTAACATATTTTTCAATAAATTCTGTTCTAGCTTTCTCGATATGATACTTCACATCATTAAAACTACTCCCCCCACTCTGGTTACTTAACAGTATAGTTACATCTTCATCATCCGTAGTATCGGTAAAAGAAATACGAATATTACCCGCACCAGTATCTTCTTTTGAATCAGAAGTTATTCTTAGCTTAGGATAATGATCAACCAGGAAACCGCTATCATTCCTGGCCATTCCTTCTAATCGCTCTTCTGATATGAAGTCTGATTCTTGTTCTTTAAATAATTCGATAGCCTCTATTTTAATTTGAGATTTGGTAATTTCATCACATTGCTCTCCGGCTTCTTGTTCAGCCCTTTCCAACATATCATTAAAAAATGGTTCAAACTGAGGGGTTAAGAGGTATCTGTTTTCAACCTCCGAATGCAATTCAATATCCTGACGAGTAAAATTCTTGCTAACCGGGTGTAAATTCAAAAGTCTATACATGGGAGGAGGTACTTTTAAAGACAGATACATTGAAGGCAAAGAACTCCCCTCGTTAACACGTTTTTTATGATTCCTAAAATCAAAACCTAGAATATCCCCTGGTAATAAAGAGTTAATTTGAGGAAATAATAATTCAGGTGCAACATATTGAACTGATTTAGGAAAATGCCAAAACGTCAATGAATTTTCTTTACTGGTCCAATGTCCGGAAAGAAAAAATATGGCATCATTTTCTGGAAAAATCTGGTTATGTAAATAAAAATCGTCTTTTCTACCCTGTCCAATATTTCCGCTAGACGACTTATTAAAGTTTAACTGAAAATCAAACATTACTGGATAGCGATGGTCATCGGCAGAAACGTTATCTATGGTATCTACTGCCGAAACAACTCTAATCACTGCCATTTTATCATCTAGAAATTTTCTTAATCTGTCTTGATCCTGGTCCATACTCACTATATCTTCAACCTCATCTTCATCTGAATTAATCAGACTTGTATTAACATAGGAAACAGCGCTGTGAGTGGCATTATAGTTTAGGGCCAATTGATTTTCTGATTCCTTACAGGAATATTCTGCCCATTGTCTGGTATCTGATTTAAAAAGCCAAAAACAATCAACAAATCCAAAATTACTTACCACAGCGGTAACTTGACCAGATACTTTATACTGGGACCATACTAAACTAACAGGCCCTATTTGAAGGTATTTGGCCTGCGAAAGGACCATATCAGAAAAGGAAATAGAGGGAGACAGATTAATAGATTTTCCGTTTCTATTATCAACAACAACCACTGTTCCTCGATCCAGGACCAAAGAAGTATTAGTAACATAAGAAGATGAAAATTGGTTCATAGTCGGTAAAGATGAACCTAAAACAGTAGGTAAATCAGAGGAATTCAATCTTTGGTTTACTTCAGCATAATCAAACGATTCTGAATAATTAAACCTATCTACAACCATTGCAGTCAATAAGTCCTCATAAACCACAAACCTGGCCTTGCGTGACAAGCGGACTTTTAATCCATCAGTACCTTTTATAAACGGATCCGGTACCTTACAATCAATTGTGGAACCATTTTCAGGTATAGCTAATCCATCGAAAACAGGTGAGGTCAAATCAATATTTTTAAACTGAATTCGTATAATCTCAGGTTTGATTTTAATAGAACCTTCTGTGTCTTCCAAAATCTCTCTAGAAACCATTAATAGTGAAGTTTTTATAGCTGGATCTCCACTACTGTGAGCCATATTGGTTTCAATTTTCTCTTCAGATCCAGAAGAGCTTACGATCATTGCTGGAGTATGTGTTTGTCCCATAATAGCGGGATTAGAAAAAATCGTTTTACATAAGTGGTGATCACCAGAATTTGCAGAAGGCTTATAAGAACTATTATATTCCACTTGAGTCAAACTATTATACGGATAGATAGGAAATAACTTCACAAACTGAGATGCTCTGATCAAATAAAAGTAATTTTGACTTACTCTGATATCAATATCGACATTAGTCATAGTTCGAAAATTTCGGTGATCATCATTATATTGATAAAAAGGAATTGTTAAGTCAAAAAAGTCACCTCCCCTATAGCTCGTATTACCAGCGGGTAAAACCGCAATTATCTTATTAACCGAGTCATTTAAAACTAATAAAGGTTTATCGCCTCCAAAGGAAGAGGGGGGGGGTAAATCAATTTCACTCACTGACTGGCTAACTGCTCGATTCCAGTGCTTATTAGATGAGGCCCACTGCATTAATTCTTCTTTATCCTCTTGTATTTTCTCTTTAATTCGTTGCAAAGTCGCTTTAATATCTTTAATTTTATAAAATACCTTAAAATGTACATAAGGTAATCGATCTAATAATCTCTCTAGTCTAATTGCCAGAGAATATAATTCTATTTTTCTTTGTTTTATAACGGTATTATCTTTTAGATCTTCGCCCAAGGCCAAAACAATTAAACGATCAATCGTTAGGGCAATTCCTTCTAGAAATCCCAAGGTGAAATGACTAAATATATACTCAGTTTTAGTGGGATCATTGGAGGAAGTTGCTAATAAAGTTTGCTGCCACAATTCTCTAAAACTTTCGTTCCAATAAAATTCATAAATTCTATCCCAAGTATCCTGTCTCTTAATACCGTTGACCGCTTTGATAAAATCAGTCTGACTTATTTTTGTGGACTGATCTCCAGCACTCTGGCAAGAAGTATTTTCCTGAATTGATGAGTTTCTATTTGCTCGTTTAAAAGGCCACAGATTTAGTGTATTATTAATAGTATTAATACGACGTTGCAAATTTATAACATATTGCAAATCGTGAGGTCTTTTACCCTGCGCAACCTGACATTGATAAATATCTAAGGAGCTTTGATCCTCAAGGTACCAGTTATGAATAGCTTTGACTATATCAGAACGGATCTGCTTGTGAGAATTAAAACTTTTAATATCAAAAACTGAAAGTCTTATACAAGAGAAGGATAAAGGTAATAATATACAAATGATTAAAGGCAACAACTTCATTAGTCTATTCAATCATGTATACGAAGAAAAATCCAGCTTTTTATAAAATAATGAAAGGAAATCAAGGTGAAACCAAAGAATGCTAATGAAAATTCTGAAAACCAGCAAAGTGAAGATATTCTACGCTTCTATGAAGAAATACTCAATAATATCAGGCAACAAATTTCTGATCCATTAGGATCTTTATCCAGCAAAGCGATCATGCAAAGAGCATTAAACCATACTCTCCAAAAGTACCCTGACGCGGATAAAATCAAAATATCCGATCAAGGTGTTGATATTTCAGGATTAAATATTAAATACTGCTTATCAAACCCTGAAGGTTTAAAAAATCTGTTGAAATCTCTACTAGATTCCACCTTAGACATCATCGCCATCTTAACCGGCAATACTTTATTAACAAATTGTAAATCAAAGATTGATACTTTATCAATCTTTGGACTCACCAAAACCCAGGCTGAAGAACAATTAGATTTAACTAAATCTCTGGTACTTAATGGACTAAATCTATATAGTCTACAGGAAAAGCTAAAAACTCTCAATCAAACCAAAGATGAATTTTTAGCTATCTGCTCCCATGATTTAAAATCTCCCATTAGTATGTTATCGACCAGCACAGAAATATTATTGAATGAGACGGTAGGCCAAATTAATCCTGATCAAAGAGAAATACTACTTCTTATGAAACGACAAACCGAGTTCGCTATTAATTTAATCTCCGACCTTCTTGATCTATCTAAAATCGAAAATAACATTAAATTACATTATTCAAGTTTTGATTTTCAAAAATTACTTTCAGAATGTATTTACCAAATAACACCTTTGTTAAAACAAAAAGGTATTTCCTTAATTATTAATTCCGACTTCCCATCAATAAATATATTTGCTGACAATTATCGAATGCAACAAGTTTTAACCAACGTTCTATTAAATGCTATCAAATATTCAAGCCCTGATGATGGCCAAATTAAAATCGCTACCTCCACATTCACCGGATACCGCCAGACAGATGGACTAGGAGATTTCTTATTATTCTCCATTAAAAACAATGGCGCCTCTATCCCCTCAGACAAACAATCATCTATTTTTAATAAATACGAGCAAGTCAAATTAAAAGATCAAAGGACCGGTTCGGGTTTAGGACTAGCTATCTGTAAACACATCTGCAACAGTCATAAAGGTAATATTTGGTTTGAGTCAAATGAAAATGGCACCACTTTTTTCGTTGCTTTACCTTATGTTATAAAAGATAAAAAGACAACAGAGCCAAAAAAATGGTTGATAACCCAGAAAAGAAACAAAAGAGCATTGATCATTGATCATGACCATGAATCCCGGCAAGAAATCAAGAACCTTTTATCTAAACTCAAGATGTCGACCTACGAAGCATCAAATGATCATGAAGCATTAAATGTTATCCAAAAATACCAACCAGATATTATTCTATTAAACGTTGAGCTGGAGTTGACTCACAGCCGTGGCTTAGATACTCTTCATCTGCTTCAAGAAGAAAAACTAACCCAAAAAATACCCCTCTTGGCCATTGTAAATCAACAAATACTAGCCAATACTGATAGTATACGAAGAAAAGTATTTGATATTATCTATAGACCTCTAGATAAGAATGAACTAATTTTTAAAATGTATGATAAGTTACTTCTCAAATCAAGAATGGCTAAATATAAAAAACCCAAAAAACCACATATTTTAATTGCTGAAAATAGTCCTGAATACAAAAAACTGCTTAAAAAGGCTCTACAAAAACAATATAATCTTGTTCTATCCAACAATTCATATGAAGCTATGTTTTATATCCGACGATTACCTATTGCTTTAGCTTTGATCGATATAGACTCTCCCCACCAAGAAGGAATCGAATTGGTTGATATGATAAGTAAAATGGATGATCCGATCCCCTTTTCTTTAATGACAGAAAAAAATGAGTTAACACCAAAACAAGCGGCTAATTGGGGTGCAGATAGAATATTAGAAAAATATATCATCAGTTCAGAATTATCAGAAGTAATCTCTCGCTTAGTTCCCCGCAATACCCAGATAACTTGAAACTTGACTCCATAGATGTAAAATATATTCGATAAATTTATCTAGAAGCCATGGGAAACCACCGCTCTCTTGAAACCAGGACCAAATTCCGGAAAACCCTCCTTTTTCACGATAAAATTCTGTAAGAAATGGTTTATAATAGGCTAAAGTACCTATAATGATGGCTAAAAAAAGTAAATCTAACCGGTTTTTTTTCTTTCTATCAACAAAACCCTTAGTAATCCTCAAATTAGGCTTTTTAGAATCAAAGTCGGGCTTAGTTCCACGGCCCTCCATCTTCTGTTCTTTTTGAAATTGCTTTACCCGATCAATTATTTGTTCTCTTTCCAGCTCCTTTTGGCGGGCCAGTTCTTCTTCTTCTTCTTCCTCTTGTTGTTGTTTAATGAACTGCTGTTCAGTAAACTTTTGAGGCAAAAAAGCATTAGGTCCTTTATATAATTCTTCTGAACCCCAACTTAAACTGGAAAAAAAACTCTTTATTCTGGCAATAATGGTTGGCTTTTCAGGAACTACTCCAATTAATTCTTCACCTGCCTGATCATCTTGATAAATTTCTTCAGGATCACGATATAAATCCAAATTAGATTCACTCTGACCGGCCAAATCCTCAAAACCATTTATTTCAGCAATAGTAACCCAATCACCTAGTCCTTCAAACCAGACATATGTAGCTAAACTAAATTCATGGGCCAAAAACTTATCTCTTAATTCCTTATGGTTCAAAGGACCTATATGGTTCTCTCCTTGACCAAGGTTAACATAAATCCCATCGTTAGGTGGACTAACGACATGTCCAGTGTTTTTTAAGCTAAAATTAGACATATATGGTTATTATAACTCAATTTTACTCTACAATTCATTAAGAATTATATATTATCTGTATATGAAAATGCTTTATTATTATAAAATATGGTATATATATGTTTAATTCGTGGTCCTTTTAATTATCTGAGGTGAATTAATTATGACAGACACTTATAAAACAGATATTGAAAGAGAAAATGATGTTTGTGTAGACATCGAAAATGAAGTTCGTAAACCTAAATTATACAGTGTAAGTTTATTAAATGATGACTACACTACCATGGAATTCGTGGTTCATATCCTTATGAAATATTTTTACAAATCTGTAGAAGAAGCTCATCAACTTATGCTCCAAATCCACGAAAAAGGTTCAGGAGAAGCAGGCGTTTTTTCTTTCGATATAGCTCAAACTAAAGTAGAACAAGTTGTGACCGAAGCACAGGAAAACAATTTTCCTCTACAGTGTAAGTTAAACGAGGTAATTGATGATTAGTCCTTCTTTGCAAAACAGTATCAACCTGTCTTTTGAATTAGCCCAAAAAAGACAACACGAATATATTACTCCTGAACATCTATTATTAATCTTTTGCCAAAACTCTGAGACCAAACCTATTTTATTGGGATGTTCAATTAGTATCGAACAACTAACCAAAGATCTTGATAAATACCTAAGCGAGTTACCCTCCATTAAGGAAGATATAATCCCTGTCGCCAGCATCTCATTTCAAAGAATACTAAATCGAGCCGCTATGCATGTTACCGCCTCCGGAAAAAACGAACTAACAGCTTCAAGCGTTCTAATTGAGTTAATCTCAGAACAGGAATCTTTTGCCGCTTACTTTCTGAAAAAACAAAAATGTACCCGCCTTGATCTACTTAATTTTATAAGTCATCAGATCAGTAAAAATGTACCTCAATCTCCTTCATTTGAGCATTTTTCATCCGAAGATCCATCTTCTATTAATCAAACCAACGGAACCAAAACCAACGATCCTTTAGCGCTGTTTTGCATTGATCTTAACCAACTAGCCCATAAAGGAAAAATAGATCCCCTAATCGGCCGATCCAAAGAAATAGAGCGTATAGCGCAAATTCTTTCTCGACGACGCAAAAACAATCCTATCCTGATTGGAGAACCTGGAGTGGGAAAAACCGCAATAGTAGAAGGTCTGGCCCTAAAAATTGTATCTGGTGAGGTACCTACTACTCTCCAAGAAGCTCAGATTTACTCCTTAGATACTGGAGCCCTTATTTCCGGAACCAAATATCGTGGAGAGTTTGAACAACGGCTTAAATTATTGATTAATAGCCTCAAAGAAAAAGAAAATATCATATTGTTTATTGATGAAATACATACCATAGTCGGAGCCGGATCAACTCAAAGTGGCTCTGTAGATGCCTCTAATTTATTAAAACCGGCACTGGCCTCAGGGGAGCTTCGATGTATTGGAGCTACCACTTATAAAGAATTTAAAAACGTATTTGAAAAAGATAAGGCTTTTAGTCGACGTTTCATGCGTGTTGATATTAAAGAGCCAACCCGTTCTGAAAGTATTAAAATAATTAAAGGATTAAAACAGGTCTTTGAAAACTACCACAATGTTACCTATAGTAGTAAAACAGTAGCGGCATCCGTAGATCTAGCTTACAGACACTTGAGAGAATCATCCCTTCCCGACAGCGCCATTGATTTAATTGATGAAGCGGGCGCCTTTGTAAATGTTCATAAACAGGGTAATAAAAAGGTATCTATTAATATTAAAGATCTGGAAAACACCTTAGCCAAGATAACGGGTGTTCCCACTAAATCTGTTAATCGAGATAAGCAAACTATTGTTGAATTAGATAAACAACTTAAAACTGTCATTTTTGGGCAAGATGACGCTATTGATAAAGTAGTTTCAGTTATACAAATGAATCGAGCCGGAATCGGACGAGAAACTAGCCCAGTGGGATCATTTTTGTTTACCGGTCCAACTGGAGTGGGTAAGACCGAACTAGCCAAACAATTAGCTCTTTTTCTCAATTGTAACTTTGTTCGCTTTGACATGAGTGAATACATGGAAAAACATAGTGTGGCGAGGTTGATCGGCTCTCCTCCCGGATATGTTGGGTTTGATCAAGGAGGGCTTTTAACAGATCAAGTCCGGCAAAATCCGCATACTTTGGTATTATTCGATGAAATGGAAAAAGCTCATATAGATATTGCCAACATTCTGTTACAAGTAATGGATCACGGCACACTCACCGATAACTCCGGTCGAATTACTAATTTTCGCGATGCTGTGCTCATTATGACCACCAACGCAGGTTCACGAGAGATGGGAGAATCAATTATCTCCCTAGACGCTAATATCCGTCCTCAAACCAAAGGGATAGATTCCAAGGCGATTAAACGTTTTTTCAGCCCGGAATTTATCAATCGCCTGGATGGAGTTATTCCGTTCAATCCTTTAAAAGAAAAACAAATACTGTTAGTAGTAAATAAATTTATTGGCGAATTAAAAACACAATTAAAACCCAAACGAGTCACTTTGAATGTATCTACAGAAGTTATTAAACTTTTAGCTGAAGAAGGTTTTCACCTTACTATGGGTGCCCGCCCAATGGAGAGGACCATCCAGGAAAAATTAAAAGATCCTTTAAGCAAAGAAATTCTTTTTGGAAAACTATCTAAGGGAGGAAAGGTTAATATTAAAACCAAAGATAAAAAGATCATCTTTGATTACCTCAAAGTATAATCTATTCTACCAACGCCCCTGCCGCTTTAAAAACGGGTCCAAAACCAGGATTGTCTTCTCCTATTATGGTAGAATCAGGTTGATTATCGGTTTTAGCGGGATCATCATTTTCAGTTGACCCTCCATCAGCGTCTACACCACCATTATCGCTGCCTATAACCGCACTTTGACCCTGCTCATCACCCCATTTGACTTCCATTTCTCTATTCACTCGCTTAAGATCTTCAGCATCATCTGAGGTTATATAACTGGTATGGGTATACTGATCTCTGGATACAAAAAATAACGAACCCAAAAGTGGTACTCCACTATAGATCAGGTACGATTGAGCCTTAGCTCTAAATCCTACTTTATATGCAGGTAAACCATCACGAATAAATCTCCACCTATTACGCGAAAAAAAGATTCGCCCCTTATTAGTGTTATTCAAGGCTTTCAAACCAAATGGAGTAGCTAATAAAGCGACATTTACTATATTAAGTTCAGTTAAAAGCATTTTCCATATACTGGGTGAAATATATTCCCTGGCTTCATCTAAATTAAGTTGTTCTAAAGACGGTAATTGAGAAAGGTCGTAATTATTTCTATCATTCAAACTATTGTCTTGATTAGTAACATTATCTGCTTGATCCGCTTGAACCGCACCATGTGAATCATCTTCTATCTCTGCTGGTGTTCGATATAAACCATGGGTAACAATATCAGTATAAAACGGCATTTGGGTAATATCCGCAATTACATCGTTATATTCATTTAGACTAGCAAAGGAATTTGAACTACCTACTACCTCACCAACAGTCTTTTTATTTTGTCTCATCACCTCAGCAAGAGCAGAAAAAGCATTTTTCAGACTTGACAGTCTATTACGCAAATTTTTCCAATCAGCAATAGAATCTCCCGTTATATGCTGCATATAGAGGGTAGTATTAAACAGAAATTCCTTAACATGACCGTGGGTAGATAATTTTCCATCCTCAACTTCAGTAAAACCTAACTTTCTAAATCCACCTGCCTTTATTAACTCATCGACTACTACCTGAATAAAAATTTCGGCTATTTTCAAAGAAAATAGCTGGGCATCTAAGAATACTTCTTGTTTTTGATTTTCAAGAGCAACTTTCAACGCTGAAAAAATATAATATCTTTGATCCAACCAGTGGTCGGTTAAACTATACATAGCAGAGTAAGCTTGAAATGTGAGTTCTATTTGCTTATGTCCAGTTATTTTACTCCCATCCATGTTTACAAACTCGATTATGGATTCTACACAACCTAGTATTTTCTTAGCTGTACAAGCTTCTAGAAGAGTTCTGGCAAAATCATACTGATTCAAGGAATCATTGAAACGTCTATTGACTCTTGTAAAAACCACATCTACCGGAATTAGTTCCTCTCCTTCATAGGCCCAGTACAATATTTGACATAAGGCAAGAATTCTTAAGGGAACCTCTTGTTGAATAGTAGTACCACCTTTTAATTTTCCATTTTTTAGGTTGCCAGTTGTAGCGTTGAATTGCAGTGGATAGGTTTTTCCTTTCCACTTAAGTAGAAATTTCCCGTCACCTTCCTTGTGAAACTGATAGCCAACCTTGACTATTTTATATTGTCCAGATTGGGCAACGTCTCCTTGACCAACGCCGTCTTGTGAGGCTTCACCGGGTTTTGGTTGCGCACCATTTCCATCTTGACCTTTAGGAGCCTTCGGATCCTGCGGGTCAGCCTTTCCATCTCCAGGTTTTCCAGTTCTAGGGTCGGTTGGTTTTCCTGTTTTGGCGTCCGTTGGTTCTCCTTTATTACCTTTTTTCTTCTTTTTACCTTTAGACTTTTTCTTTTTGGGCTTTTTCTTGGCTGAATCATCATTTCCTCCTGTTTTTGACTGACCATCTTGGCCGTCATCACCCTGGTCACTCGCTCCCGTATTAGAAGAATTAAGGTTTTTGGCAAATTTAGCCACTATTGGATCCAGCTTTGCAGCTTTTTCTCCAGTATCATGTGAACCATCTTTATCATGGGTCGGACCGCATCCTACAAAAAATAGAAATACAATCAAGGTTATTCTGAAAAACATGAGTAAAATTAAATTTTTACCACTCATAATTTCACTTCTTACTTTCAAATCTTTCATTATAGTTTCTTCCCTTTTGATTTATTTGACCTTATTGTTTTGATCTAACTTTATTGTTTTATTTGAATTTGTTGTAAGGGTTCTTCTTTATTATGGCTGCAATTACAACCACCACAGTTCTTTCCGGAACCCATTTTCCATTGCCGGAAAAAACTCCATCCAAGAAAAAGTATTGCTACCCCCACAAGTAAAATAATTACAGCTATTTCCACTATTTGCCCCCTCACCTAAGGCTTTTCGCATCTACTACCTTATAAGCAATTGAAAAAGAATAGTCAAATAGTTTCCAAATTACTCACAATTTATGAATTAATTACCTTGTTTTTAAATATAAAAATATTTAATGTTTGAATTCATTATTTATCTTGATAAATTTTACATATTATGCTAGCAGTTTTAGCTATCTAGATTGGTTCTTTTATTTAAATTTGTTTGGATTTTTTTAATTTCTCTCAGGTTGGAGATTTAATTATTGGACACTAGAGACTTAATATCTTGAAATTACTTAAAAAATGCCCATCTAAGCTTTGCTCAACCATCCTGGCCTTTATGATCACATTGTTGGCTGTTATGATTGTTGTTGACTATATCATTATCAAACACCAACACTCTGCAATGATTGACAAATTAATTAATCACACCCGAAACGAGATAAACTTTCTATCTGAAGCAATCAAAGAGCCTATTAAGCAACGTGAAAACGCAATGATTGAACATTTTATTAATAAATGGGGTGAAGTACATCAATATGTAACCAAATTTGAGTTAATTGCCTCTAACAATGTTCCTCTGGTTGCCTTTAGAAGAAAGACTGAAAATGACAGTAATCTTTTTTCAATTCAACATCGAATAAATGTTAAAACCTCAGAGCAATACCTCCTAAAACTCCAAATTGATCTGGCATCTATTAACAATGAATTACTCAAATTAATTACCGAGTTAATTGTCAGTTCAATACTGGTAACATTGTTTTTAGGTATCTTATTATGGTTTATTTTTAAGAAATTAGCCATTAATCCCTTAACTGGAAAAATCACCACCTACAGACGAACACAAAGGTTGCTCCAAAAAGCCAAAGAACGTTTCCGCACTGTTGCTGATTTTACCTACGATTGGGAATATTGGTTAAGCCCTGAAGGAAAGATAAATTATATGTCTCCTTCAGTTAAGCGTATTACTGGCTACTCCATTGATGAGTTTATGAAAGATCCCACATTACTTGACAGCATAATCGATCCGGAATATCTTTCAACATTCTCCAATCATTGTAGAAATGAATTAATCAAATCTGCTCCCGCTAAAATTGAATTTCGGATAACCACTAAAAGTGGTAAAAAACGGTGGTTAGGTCATAATTGCCAGATGGTTTACGGTCCAAAAAAAGAATTTTTTGGTCGAAGGATCAGTAATCGTGATATTACAGATGCAAAAAAGGCTGAGTCAAAGATTCGAAAATCCATGGTAGTTGCTGAAAGAGCTACTTTAGCCAAGACAAGATTTTTATCTTTTATCAGCCATGAATTGAGAACACCTTTAAATGCCATCCTTGGATTCAGCCAATTACTAAGTCAATCATCCACTTCCTTAGAAAAAATGCAACAGGAATATGTTGATTATATTTTACAATCAGGAAACATACTATTAAAATTAATTAATGATTTTACTGATCTATCAAAAATAGAGGCCGGGAAAATCAGCTTAATGTTTGAAAATATTAATCTAAGTGATTCAATCAAAGAATGCCTTGATCTAACTAACAATCTGATCCAAAAAAAATCTATCAAGATTATAAATAAGATAGGACCAAATCCCCCCATCATCAAAGCTGATCCCATTCGCTGCAAACAAGTATTTTGTAATCTAATCTCCAATGCAATTAAATACAATGAGGATGGTGGTTCAGTGACAATTACCGCAGGCCCTACCAATCATGATAGATTAAGAATAAATATTATCGACACTGGCATAGGTATTAAACCTGAAGATCACAACAAAATATTTGAACCTTTTGAGCGGTTAAAGCAAGAAAAATTTCATGTTGAAGGAACCGGTATTGGTCTTACTATTACTAAGCAATTGGTTGAATTGATGAAAGGAAAGATTGGGTTTTACTCCACACCTAAAGAGGGAAGTATTTTCTGGGTTGAATTTCCAATATGCACTGAAGTTGAAAATGAAGTTTATTACAGCAATGAAAATATAAACAATGAGAACAATGATAATAAGATTAATAGCAATAATAAGATCTATAGCGATAACAAGATTAAGAAATATAAATCAACATTAAAAAAACCCCTCAACTATAATCATAACCGCAAAATTAAAATATTATATATTGAAGATCATCCCATAAACCTCAATCTGATCCAATCTACTCTATCTCCATATTACAATTCCAATATAATTGTAGCTAATAGCGCTGAATCGGGTATACCAATTGCAATCGAACAGCAACCAGACTTAATACTACTCGATATTAATTTACCAGGCATTGATGGCTATCGAACATTAAAAATCATCAAAAATCATCAAAAAACCTCTCAAATTCCTATTATTGCCTTAAGTGGGTTAGCTACTGCTAACGATATCCAAAAAGGATTGAATGCCGGTTTCGACCATTATTTAACCAAACCCCTTGTAATCAAACAATTTCTT
>CAZJDM010000015.1:0-4660 GCA_964544765.1 uncultured bacterium | reverse complement strand
ACGATGTAGGTTTCTGCCCACGATGTATATTAGTTTTTCAAATCGTAGATGATTTTTCCTGATTTGGCGACTTCATAACTTATAGTACCATATTTAAAACTCCTCTAATCATTGAAATTATTAAACAAAATAGATACAATTCTATTTAAATGCATGTTTTTTATTTTTTACTAAAGTTTTTTTTTATTTTTCCGATAAGTCGGATGTAACTAGAGTTCTGACCTTTATCAGAACTCAGGTAGTAAATAACAAGGAAGGTTTTGTATGTTAAAACAAAAATTACCAATAATAAACAAACTAGTCGTGTTTTGGATGGTAATAGCAGGTATTGTACTAGCTGGATGTGGTTCGGATAAATTTCAAGGATACAGTGATCTTAAGGGTTGGTGGGTCAATACAAATTACTTGCATCAAGAATACAGATTAAGCAATACTCAACCATCAGTTGAACAAATTGATGCGTATATAGCCAAAACAGTTGATTCATATATGAACAGTGGATCAGCCAAAAAATATCCACCAAATGACATAAGTAGTTATGACATGGCTTCAATTATTGCTGAAGCAGCTGATTGTTTCGGGTTAGACAGATATATCCTTACTGGGTTGATCCATATTGAATCAACTTTTCAACAACATGCCGTTAGTTCTCATGATGCTCATGGCTTAACTCAATTCACAACTATTGGTCTCAAAGAAGTTCACGACCAGTTAGGAAAAAGAGGATTTAGTCACGCACCAAAAGCCTCTATTGAATACTTTAGAAGTAAGGTTGATTATAATACCGGATGTTTCGCCAGTTCTATAGGCCCATGGACAGATCTATGGACCACATACTCCTACTTTAGAGACCAAAAGGATTACCTATTAACCAATCCTAAGGTTGCGGTAGTATATGGAGCTATACTATTAAAGGTCTTATTGGCCGTTTATAAAAAACGAAGACCTAATAATTCAATTGAGAGTCTTTATGTTGAAGCTCTTAGAAGCTATAATGGAGAACCCAATCGAAAAGAGTGGTATTACAAACAAGTCTTTAAATTTGCCAACAGACTGGGCTTAGCTGATGGTATAGGTGGATATACGGTACCAACTAATCCTATAGATCGTACTGTTGACACCTTACAGGCTGACCTTGATGATCCGGTATTTGTAACTGCGTCCGCATTAAATATACGAGAAGCGCCACCTAACATTTATGGAGTTTTAGCTCCCAAATGCGGTAAAGCAGCCCCTCAAGGCACCGTATTTTTCTTAAAAGAAACAAAAGATAAATGGGCCAAGGTCTACGTACAACCATATTTGATTACTGAACTTAACATAAGACCAGAATGCGGAAATCATGTTTGGGTCAGTGCAAAGTACCTCGCTAAGTTTAATAATATTGATTATGATGATCCAGAAGATGGAACAGATGGTACAAATGACGGAACTAGTGATACAGGCTCAACGACTGATGACCAAACAGATACGTCAACAAGTGGTAATACCTACACTGGATCAAGTGATGGTAACAGAGTTTTGTTCATTGGTGACTCTCATTCTGTACAAACCTTTGGTAAAACTTTGAATAATCTACTACGACAAGACACTAGCCTCGTCATTGCCACCTATGCAATGGTAAGTTCAAGACCAGAACATTGGTTGATCGGACACGAATGGGATTCACCAACTGAGGGTCTTAAAATAAATAATGAAAATTACAACAGGTACCTTGAATTAATGCAACAGTATCCCAGTAACCCAGGAATTGCAGAAAGGGTTCTTAAATTTAGTTATACTACCACACCTAGATTAGATCAACTATTAGCCGATTTTAGACCCAATAGAACTATTATAGCTTTAGGAACAAACATGCTATGGTTCGCTCAAAATAATGCATATGACCATATCACAGAAAAAACTGGAGAAGTAATAGATCTAATTAATCAATATCAAAGTCAATGTATTTGGGTGGGACCACCACATAGTCGTAGATTCGATAGTTATGATTACCGCAACCTAATTAGTACTCTAAATGATGTCGCCGTTCAAAAATCATGTAATTTTATTGACTCCTACGGAATAGTTACTTACCCCTCTTCCGGAGGAGATGGATATCATTATGACTGGAACAATACACTGAAAAGCATAGCTAAAGACTGGGCTCAAGGAGTATATAATCGAATTCTCTCGATACCTTAAATTTTAAAATGTAATTCAACTTGACTTAAATTGCTATCCTCATTAAGATCAAAACCATATTCAAAAATATTAATATACATGATGAACCAGCTTATTCATCGCGTTAATACTTGATAAGGATGTCATGACAGACAGTGGAACTTCAAGCGGAATCCAGGGACTGTGGCACAGTCAACAAATGATACGTCGTTATACCGACCAACCCGCCGATCTACCTCCAGATATCCACGATCATCTAACCAATTTATGGAAAGAAGATAACCTACTATTCTATACTATTGTAGATCTTGACTCAAATTTGCGGCTTGTTTCCCATTGGATAGTTATAGGCACCAAACAAATAGCCATTATTAAACCTCAAAACAACATGTTTTCTGGACCATTTATTTATATTGATCGCCAAGAAATTAAATCAGTTAAACAAATTGTATCTTTAGGATGCAATAAACTAATTTTAAATAGCGATCCTAGCGCGCCTCCTTTGACTACCTTATATTATACTCATCGGCAAAGAAGAGCTTTTGAAAACGTAAAAACAATTTTAGAACAAAAAATAACCTCACGTCCTATAAAAGAAATATCAACTAGTGAATTATATGCCGACGCTGTAACCAAGTATATTAAAGACACTCAAGCTAGTATAAGTGTCAACAAATTAGCTGTTGTCTGGCGCCTGCTGGGATATTTAAAGCCCTATAAGATGTTACTATTTATTGGTCTTTTAGGGGCAATAGCTATGACCGCAATGAGTCTAGCTCCTGCCTACATAACGGGAAAATTAATTGACCAAATTATAAAACCTTATCAGCTAGGAAATATTTCTCTACCTGAGGCGGCTAATGCTGGATGGATTTTACTGGGTACTCTGGCGATGGCTTATATTTTAAGGTCAATATTCACCTGGATCAGACTACGTACCATGTCTCAATTGGGAGAATATATTGCTCATGATCTACGAAGAGACATATATGCTCACTTGCAGAAATTAAGTTTGAATTATTTCTCCAACCATCAGACCGGGAGCCTTATTAGCAGAGTGAGTGCTGATACAGATCGTATATGGGACTTTATTGCTTTTGGAGTAGTTGAAGTATCAATTTCCATTTTAATGTTAATCGGTCTAGGAACTGTATTAATATTGCTTGATACTCAATTGGGCCTTATCATGACCATCCCTGTACCATTATTTCTATGGATCATCTCTTCTCATTGTCAGAAAATGCAACCCTTATTTCTTAAAGCTTGGCACAAATGGTCCAAAATGACCGATGTACTTTCTGATACGATACCCGGAATTAAAGTAGTAAAAGCTTTTAGCCAAGAAAAATATGAAAGTAAACGCTTTAATAAAAGAAACAGCACCGCATTAAAAACTTTTTCTAAAATACATTCTGTCTGGACATCCTTTTGGCCCTTTCTAATGTTGTCAATTAAAATGGTAATGCTGACCGTCTGGATAATCGCTTTCAACCGTTTATTGGGTATTGGAAACAATGGTATCTCAACTCTCACAATTGGTACCTTTGTTTCTTTCGTATTATATATGACCCAGTTTACCCATCCAATTGAAGTAATTGGTCAGTTAGCGCGAATGCTTAACCGGGCAACTAGCTCGGCCTACCGAATCTTTGAAGTTTTGGATACTGAGCCTCAAATCATTGACTGTCCAAAACCAATAATCTTGAATCCTCTAAATGGATCTGTCTCTTTTGAGAAAGTTAGATTTTCTTATGACGGAATCCGTCAGGTCATTAAAGAATTATGTTTTGAAGTCAAACCTGGTGAAATGATTGGTCTGGTTGGACCTTCCGGTGGAGGAAAAAGTACCATTACCAATCTAATCGCTCGTTTCTATGACGTGACCGGCGGACGTATTATGATTGATGGTGTTGACATTCGACAATTGGATTGCAATCAATTTCGCAAACAAATAGGTATTGTGCTGCAAGATCCCTTTTTGTTTTATGGAAGTGTATTGAGTAATATACGCTATAGTATGCCTAAGGCAACATTACAGCAAGTAATCGCTGCTTCTAAAGCCGCCAACGCGCATGATTTCATAACTAAATTACCTCAAGGATATGATACCATTATTGGAGAGAGAGGGCACACGCTATCAGGAGGAGAAAGACAACGAGTGTCTATCGCCAGAGCTATTCTCCACAATCCCCAGATATTAATTCTTGATGAAGCTACCAGCAGTGTAGATACCGAATCTGAGCGTAAAATCCAGGAGGCTATAGATCGCTTAATTTCCGGACGAACTGTATTTGCTATAGCTCATAGACTTTCGACCTTAAGTAAGGCTCATCGATTATTTGTTATTGAAGATGGGAAAATTTCAGAAATGGGGTCTCATGCTGAACTATTACGAAAAAGAAAAGGCACTTATAGAAAGCTTTACAATATACAACAGGATCTAAGTGAAGAACCCAGCGACTAAAGATCGCTGGGCTTCCTACATTAATCATGGAAG
>CAZJDM010000014.1:0-45446 GCA_964544765.1 uncultured bacterium | reverse complement strand
TTATAAACTCGAATTTCCTGATGTTAAAAATTGAGGGGTAGGTGAACGGTTACAACAAGATCATTTTTATTGGCCAGATTCTTTAGGTGAAAAAGTTTCTGAGCATTTAAGATATATTCCTGCTAAACTAGAGGTAGTACGCACTATTCGTTATATTTATGGCTGTAGAAAATGTGAAGAGACTGTCAAATCAGCACCTTTACCTCCTATGCCAATACCTAAAAGTATAGCTAGTGCTAGTTTATTAGCTTTTATTATCGTAAGTAAATTTATTGATGCCCTTCCTCTTTACCGATTAAGCCAAATGTTTAAACGGCTGGGAATCGATATCCCAAGAAATAGCATGGCCCGCTGGCTCATCAAAGTTCATGAGTTGATAATTCCACTTAATAACTTGATAAAAGAAGATATTTTATCAAGTCAACTGATAGGGGTTGATGAAACGAGGGTTCAAGTCCTAAAAGAAAAAGGAAGGGATCCTACTAAGAAAAGCTTCATGTGGGTGATTGGTAACTATAATAAGGAATCACCTGCTGTAATATTTGAATATCATCAATCAAGAGGGGGTGATGTTCCTAAAAAAATATTAGAAGATTATAAGGGGTACTTAATCTCTGATGGTTATCAGGTATATGATGGTATAGGAAAATTACCGGACATAATTCACCTTGGGTGTTTGGCTCATGCTCGTCGTAAGTTCAAAGATGCATTGGATGCCAGGCCAGACAAAAAGAAAACAGGGTTAGCAGCAGAGGGTCTTAAATTTATTCAAGATATATATGCAGTGGAAAATGAATGTGAGATTAAAAATCCAGATGAAATAGTTAAAATTCGAATGGAAAAAGCAAAGCCTATTTGGGATGATTTAAAGAAATGGTTAGATTTAAATAAGAGCAGTGCTCCTCCTCGGTTAAATTTATTTTTGGTTCTCACCTAAGCTGGGATCAAAAATAAATTTAACCGAGGAGGAGCAATAAAATTGGAACCTACAACTCCTGTTGGCTGTTATCTGTAGCTGTAACCTGGACCAGGGCCTGATTACAGTATACTGATTACAGATTTACTGAAAAAATGAAATTAGACTAAAATTATCTATAGAAAAGAAAATACAAAATAAGCCAACGGTTGATAATTACTTGTTATCTGGAACTTTCAGCAACTGCTGCCATAAGAGGGGTGACATAATTCTAAGGTTTTTTTCATATTTTCCGACAATTCGAGTATGAAAAAGAAGTCTACTTTCTTCATATTTTTTTATATTTTTCTTTCACCTACGATCCTATCTCAAACAGAGGACTCCAACTACTATTATTTAAAGAAATTAACCTTCTGGGGAATTGATGAATTAAAAGCAAAAAAAAATATAGATGAATATTACAATTTTACTCAAGCTATTACTAATATTACTAATACTACTAAAACTACTAAAACTACTGAACCAGAGGACAAACTTACATCATCTCAAAACAAGCCTGAATATTTCACTATTCCCACAAAAGAAGGTGCTTCATCCTACCTTGTTTCCCAAGATATATTAAGACTCTCTCTCATGGATATTGAACAGTTCATTTATCGATTAAAAATTAGTGACATCTTTACAGGAGAGGCTTTAGGGTACAAATTAACCTATGTAACAGATATTGATACCGGTCAAAATTTGGTTTACCAAGATATAGAAGCCTTAATACAAGGTAGTATCCCAGTATCCACTAAAGATATTTACCGTCAAAAAAAATTCGAAGTTTCAATTAACCAAAGACCCAATGCTTTAGGGATGACAGCTAAACTATTATCATGGCTGGTTGAAGAAGAAATATTCCGTAGGGCCATTTTACTGGACCGAGAAGGGATGTACGATTCCATGCATATCTTATATTTAAAAGATAAGAAAAAAAGGATGACAGAGTATATGCCTAAACGCTATAGAAAGGCTGAACATCTGTATCTAAGGCTGATAGCCGATTTTAAACGAAATTTCAACAAACCCTCCGAATTGGTTCAAGTGAAAACCGATGTTAAACTAACTCTAATTAATATGGTAAATGGTCAGCAAATAAATAGTGTTACCATGCCCTGGATTTCACTAGCATCTGAGAATCTTAATTCTAAAAATATGTATAATATAAATAAAGAAGAAAACGCTGCTACCAATCCAGCGAATTTTGAAACCAATCCAGCGAATGTTAAAACCAATCCATCGAATCTTGAATCCAATCCATCAGATTTCAAAGCTATTCCGTTGGATTTAAAAATAGGTTCCCAACTTTTAGCCGCCCTAAACGAAAAAACGCAATTATTTAATGAATTTCAAAGGGACCTAGCCATAGCAAAAGTATATGGCAATTGGCTCTATCTCAACGCAGGACGAAAACGCGGATATAAAATTGGTGACCGATTAATCATTAATAATGCTCCAGCCAATCTAGCTAGGGCCCATGTTGTACGCTTCTATGGACCCAATCTCCAAATCAAGTGCCCTCTTACAGGTATGATAATTAATGATGGAATGATTGTGTTTATGCGTGAAAAACTGGGAGATATTCAAATCGGTGATAAAGTAGAACAAGATCTAACTATATATCCTGTCCTTCCCGCTAATATTAAAAATTATTTATAAACCTCATGGAACACCACCTAGGACAGTTTAATGATTGAACCATTATTTTGTTAACTTGTTTATTTATGATTATCTCTTTTTAGCTTCTTCTTGATAAAAATCCTCCAATAAATCCTCTCCATAGCAGTCAGTCTCCATGGGAAGAGTAAGTACCGTGGCAAAAAATTCAATAGGACCGTAAAATTTTGATGAAGTAAACCATCTCAACAAAGGTAGAATTATTTTGATAATCCATACTGGAATATAGATCACTCTTCTTCTTAGACCTAGGGCCGAAAAGGCGATGGCAGCTATCTCGTTTTGAGTATAAACTTTTGGTCCACCGACTTTGAGTTCTTTTACATTTGCATCAATACTATCACAACATACCCCCGCTAAGTCCTTACCAGAAATGGGATTGCCTCTCAATTCTCCGTCTCCAAAAAGATAAATAGTTCCTTTTTTAGCTAAATCCAGCATTTCTGCCATATCTACAAAAAAGCCGGTCGGTCTAATGATACAATGATTTATGTCAGCATCGATAAGTGCTGTTACAAAACGCTCCTTAGCTTGAATAATCTTTAAAGTAGGCATTCTTTCCGCATTTAGAACTGATACATAGACAAATCTTTCTACCTTGTTTTCCAGAGCATCATGAAGTAAATTTAAATTACCTTGATAATCAACATCCTGATAAGTAAGGCCGTCTTTTTGTCTAGTTATTCCTATGGATGAGAATACAACGTCTATCCCTTTTGTTGCTCCTTCTAATGATTTAGGATTGGTAACCTCTCCGATAAATACGTCATCAACGGTATTCTTTAGTTTGGATGCTTGTTCTTCGTTTCTTACTAGAATTCTTACCCAATAGCCCCTTTTCTTAAGTTCATGAAAAACAAAACCACCCAAATATCCGGTAGCACCCGCAACTAATATTTTCTTCAAAATGACCTCTCATTTTATTTTGTTTGACTTTGTTTGATAAAGAACAATTTCGTAAGCAATGATTTTTCCTTCTTTCATTACTTTATTAATTTTTTTTATACTCTTAGAACTGTAATCCCGCAAAAAACTATCATGATTAAAATGTAAAGAAAAGGAAATTCGTTTTTTTAAATAATAACTCTTATAGGGAGGAAACTTAGGCCAATAAATATATAAAGGTTGGGTCAGATTACTAATGATCCAAGGAGATATGGCAGGTTCTAAGAACAAATTCAAATTGGGAACTTTTCTTAAATAGTATCTGCAAATATAAAAACTTTCAGGGCAAAATATATATTTATTTTTAGCATGATAATCTTGATTTTTGTCCATTAAATTTAAAAGCTGGGTCGTGTTTTTATGAAAAATCAAAGAAGCCATCGAATTACTCTCTACCGCTACAAGTTGATTAGCACTTTCTACCGGCAGCATCAAAAGAAGACCAACCAATATTATTAAAGCCGGATAAAGGAATATTTTGCGAGATATCTTCAAAGCATATTTTAAACATATAACAAATCCAAAGGCTCCGATCATGGCACAGGATACGCTAAGAGGAAGAAGCCTGCTGTAACTCGGTCCAGCAATACCAACTATTATACTTATAAATAAAGTTAAAGAAACAAAATGTACAAAAGGCAATTGTTGAATAGTAAGTAAAAGTTCATTTTTTACCATACGGTAAATCTTTTGAAAACCACCAATAATCCCTACTAAAAGAAATATCGTAGCCGCGAGACCCAAAATAAAATGATCAGTTATAAAATAAAAAGCATAACTAATCGGATCTCCCATAAAATAATCCGAATAATAGGAATACTGAATTGGGGGCTTAACAAAAGGCAGAAATAAACTATAAAAAATATTTGATAGTGGTTGAGCCTGAATCCTAGTGAAGTTAGGTGTTCCTCGCAAAATCATTGTATTTAAAGAAGTGTCCGTAACCCATAAGATAAACCCTATACATACAATAAAAGATACGAAAGCTACAATTATAGTCTTTAATGGAATACGAGCCTTTTTCTGAAAAAGTAATAATATTATTATCTGATGAAATAAAAGCACCCGAAAGGAGGTATAATAAAAAAAGCCCCCAATATTAACTACAATTAATAAAACTAGAAGCCAGTGTTCTCTTTTATTAACGAGATATTGCAAAAACAAAAAGGTGGATAAAGTCATATAGATTAAAATCCCTGATACAGTGCAAAAAATTCGTGAGTAAAATATGTGCCAAAAATTATTTAACAAGAAAACGGTACTTATCATTGCCAAGAAGGTAGATTTAGATAAAATCTGAATAAAGATGAAAAATAAAACAATTAACAAAAGGGAGGACATTAAAGCATAGATTTTATAACTATCAAATTCATTGTCGATTAATTGGGGTAGAAAATATTGAATAAGACTATGTTGATTTTCTATATGAGGATAAGTTTTTTTATAAGGGGTTATTTCATCCTTCTCTATTGCATCTTTAATATTATCCATAATCACAGCTTCATCATTCAATATACCCCCTGGAATATTATAAATCTGATAGGTTCTGATAACCAAACCAGCTAAAAGAAGAACCGCAAACAGGATAATCCCCAAGGATCTATATGGTCTATATTTAGATGAAAAGTATATTGGTTCCATACACGAGTAACTTTTGCTGAGAGTTGAATATTATGATACCATAGTACCCAAATAAATAAAATATGAGGAGTTTAAATGAAAATTCTCATGATGATATTGATGGCCATTATTTCACTTATGTTTATGGCTTCTAAGCAATCCCCATCAAATTATCCCAAAGAGATTGAATATACAAAAATCGCTAGTGGTTATTATTCAAACATTGGTGAACCGTATACTCGTATTTTTAATAATACTAAAGATTGGAATCGTTATTATTCCTTATTTAAACCATCAAGCAAAGCGCCCAATACCCCTCTTCCTCAAATTGATTTTGGTAAATATACAGTTATAGCCATTGGATTGGGAGAACTAGTCACCGGTGGAACTAATATTAAGATCTTGGGAATTGGAAAATTAAAGAATGTCATTCAAGTGACATTCAGGGAAACCCGACCCGGAATGGGATGTATTGTATCTCAAGCAATCAACCAACCTTATTATATTGTCAAAATCCCTAAGACAGATAAACCTATTACTTTTGTAAAATTTGTTGAGATGAGGACCTGTGAGAGAAGAAAATAGATAGTTGAATTCCTATTTCATATAAAAAAACAATGGGGATGGAAAGCCCTATCATAGTGAGAGGGTCAGGAGGTGTTACAAGAGCCGCAAAAATCATTCCCATAACTAATGCATATTTCCTGTATTGTTTAAAGGCATCAACATTTACCAACCCGACCTTGTTTATAAAAATCATGACTAAGGGCAATTCAAAAATCACTCCAAAAATAAAAAGAAGATTAAGGGTCAGTTTCAAATGTTCTTTGAGATGAATTTGTAAAGGAGCAGTAGCTTTAACATTAAAAATAAAACCTTCATAATTATTGGAATATTCCAGAAGAAAGGTAAAAGCTATAGGTAAGATTATATAATAACAAACCAATAAACCCGCTAGAAATAGAAAAATACTCCCACCAAGAAACAAACCGGTATATTTTTTTTCCTGGGCATATAAGGCAGGAAGGATAAATTTCCAAACCTGATATAAAATAATTGGTATTGATAAAATAAGGGATGCAACAAAAACGGTTTTTAAATGGATAAAAATTTTCTCCATTACTGATAATAATATTATATTTCCTTGCCCATCAATCAAGGCTCGTTCTAAGGGCCAAGTAAGAATAAAAATCACATCATCACGAAAGATCCACAGAATACAAAAAGCAATAATTACGCTGACAACACATTTTATTAATCGACTGCGTAATTCATGAAAATGACTAAAAAAAGTACTTTCAACCATATTGTTCATATTTCTTTTGATAGATTTTGATCACTTTTATCTACATTTGACTTAATATCATCCATATGAGACATATTTTCGAATTCGTTGATTAATTCATTCTTACTACGAACAATATCTCTCATAAAACGAGCGATTTTTTTGGTTTGCCTAGCTAAGTCCTCTGGGCCCCAGATAATAAGAGCCACGACCAAAATTACCGTTATTTCCCAAACACCTATACCAAACATGAGTTCATCCTTTACCTAACATATGGAATATAAATTAGGGTCAATTTCTATTTTCATCAGCATCTAGATGAGATGGGGAATCTTCGGGCTTGGACAATTCTTTTTTAAATAATTTTATACTCTTACCTAAACCTGCAGCTAATTCTGGTAGTCTTTTAGCTCCAAAAAGTAAAAAAATAACTCCAAAAATGATAATAAGTTCGGTAGTACCTAGTCCAAACATAACAACCTCCTCTTTTAATCTAACAAAATATAGCTTTTGGAAATTATTGTCAAAGTCATAATACTACATACTACATTACTTAGAAAGTCTGAGTGGGTTCAAAAATGACTAAACTTGGATTCTCGTTTTCTTCTTGATCCATAGATAGGTTAGAATAATAAAAAGCAATTCGATAGTGATATAGGTATAAAGAGCACCAGCTACTCCCTCGGTAAATCCGTAGGCATGTAATCCGACTCCTAAAAGGTTAATACCAAACCAAGCCATCATCACCACAATGATCCCAATAATGGATCCATAAGCAATTTCCAGCTTCTTTAATAAATTACCGAACCGGGCGTGCAATAATATACAGCACCAAAGAACAATTAATAAGGCTCCATTTTCTTTAGGATCCCATCCCCAGAATCTTCCCCAGGATTGATCCGCCCAGATACCGCCTAATACTGTTCCTACAAAAGAAAAAACCAAACCAAAAGCCAAGGCCCCATACATGGCCTGGTAGGTAGAAGGCAAAGTATCGTCACTAGGTTTAAAAATACTTTGAAGTATATAGATGTGGCCAATTATCCCGGCAATACAACATCCAGCATATCCCATACTAATAGTAATAACATGAGTAGCTAACCAAAAATTGGAATCAAGAACCGCTACCATCATCTTTAAGGTATCACCGTCACTACCAAATTTACCCGAAACCAATAACAATCCTAATCCAACAGAACTAGCGCTAATAATACCAATGCCCGTTTTATATAGTTTTTCAACTACAATACAAACCAAAACTCCACTAAGAGCCACAAAAACAAAAGTCTCATAAAGGTTGGTTACAGGAGGACGCCCCATGATTATCATTCGCATGATCGTTCCCATAAGATGTGGTAATGTACCTAATAGAATAGCCCCATAAGATGAATAATAAAAGACTTTTTTCTGATAAACCAAGAAAATCATAATCAAGATAAAAGCCAAGCCATACAGTATTTCCGAGAGATAAAAAAGATCGAGTTTATTATAAAATAATTCTAAATCAATTTTATACCAGGAAACATAAGATGGTTTAACATTATCTAACCTGCTCTTAACCGAAGAAAGGAAACCAGCAACCGATTGGTCAAAAGAAGATTCATTACTTACTTTGTACGAAGTCAGCATATTATGAAATAAAGAAACTTCCTTTCTAAGTGGTTCTGATTTAAAGGGTGTCAATAATATATCAAATGGAGACAACCAACTAATATCTCCGTGAATTAATACTGGTATTACTTTAAATGGCTGATCTTTATAATATCTCGACCATTCATATAGATTACGTGATATTTTAAAAGCATCTTTTTCCAGCTCGCTCCATGTTTCTTGTTTCTTTTGTAGAACAGGTTGAGTAATCTTATTAAGTTTGGCAATTTGACTGTACATCTCCAGAAAGCTATACCTTTCCTTGCTGGAAGTCAGATTCAGAATTTCCAGCAATTTGGTATTGTTGATGACAAAATCCTTGTGTGGCAAAAGAAACTGAAAGATACCTGTCAATCCGATATATGTACGCACATTATGAAAGGTTCTTAAAAGTTCCCTTTCGGTGATTGACTGTTCTTTATTAGGAATTCGTACTACTGCCCGAGTTAATTCTTCCAATTTACTCAACCCCATTTGTAACTCAGCATAGTTGTATCGTCTTTTTTCATTGGGAGTAATACCAATAGCTTCAACTGTTTCTGGGTTATTAATTAGAAAAACTCGATCATGAAAAGTTTTATGCGGATCAAATAAAACTCTTGATAACCACAGCAAAGCTGGTTTTTTATCAAAAGTGGATTTACCGGACAATTGCAATAAAATATTTCGGGCAAAAGTATCAATGGGCTTGATTCTACCCCCCTCTAATACGGGTATTTGAGCAAATTTGGATAGATTAACCGATGACAATTGGAGAGACCGTACTTCACCCTGAGAAGAGTAAGAAGTATAAGTTGTCAAAGGGGCAAAAAAGGAAAGAAGTGAACCTACTATAAATATCAATAAAGTCACCCCTTTGACTCCTACTTTAGACCCTGTCTTAGACCCTGCTTTAGACCCTGCTTTAGATACTGATCGGGGTGATAATTTTTTAAACAACATCAACATAAAGTGTAAAAGTAGTCCAAATGATATTATCAAACTAGCAACATATGGAAACAATCTCCCAACATTTTTTACTACTGATAATGTGGAATATTCAGTACCATCTTCTTCGACCCGATAAGAAGATTGAAAAAATGTAAAATCATCAAATCTCAACGGGTTATTCATGTAAATACGTGCTTTTCGTTGAATAGAATTAGTAAAAATTTCAATCTTACTTTCATAGCTTTTGGCCATCTGGGTTCCAGGATGATCAACCTTGATAAAATCAATTAATTTAATGGTAATCGGTAATAAAAATCGCTTTCTTCGCAATTTAATAAAATAATCATTCCCATTAATCTGTAACGGTAAAGGCTTACTTTCTCCTCCATACAGTAAAATATCTAGTTGTTTTTCTTTAATAGATTGTGTCTGTAATATGACTCCAGGAATGTTTTCAGCCGTATCAAATGCTGAGGTGCGCGCAGCTAATCTAAAAATACCTGAAGCGTTCAAATAGTGTTGTTGATCGTCTTTTGATTTAGGTCCATAAGCATTAGCATTAGGATAATAAGACAGTATTTTTAGAGAGACATTATATTGTGGAAAATGTACATTAGAAATAGAATTCTCTGATATATCAAGAGCCTCAACATTCCTGCCATCCTTACTAGAAGTCCATAGAGCCAGTTCCCAATCACGATAGGACATCGATACATTCGAGGATTCTCCCTCTTTAATAGTTAAACTTGATTCAACCGAGAGATGATAAGTAATAAAACTACCCACCAACAAAGTGATTAGACCAATATGGATCATAATAATACCGGATTTGGACCAAGTATAACGTAAAGAAAAAAGAGTCACAGCCAGAAGATTAAGAAACAAAATCCATAATACTAGCTGAGCTCCTGGAAAAGGAATCACGTCATAAATCCATGTTATCCAGGAATAAAAATATTCCTGTTGAGCATTATAAAGTCCGTATTTTACTTGATGTAAGGTTCCTAAAGTAGTTATAACAAACAGTCCAATCAGTCCCCAAAAAGTAATTTTGACACTAACCAGAAAACGAACAATTTTATTCTGCAAAATTGTTTTTCTAATATCTTTTACTTTACTAGTGTAACTAATAGTATTTTTAGTGCTATCATTGTTAGTTTCATCACTTTGATTAATATCATTCATATTAGATCTCCGAACACGGGTGTTTTAATGCGAGGTAGATTTTGGTGCAGCTTTTTTAATAGATCTGCACAATTTTACAAATCGATTTTTCTCAGCTCTCAACATTTCAACAGTTCCTGTCATCTTGATAAACAAGGTTTTATTATCAACCGGCAACACTGCTACAACCATAGATTCCTTTACATTTCCTCTTTGCGACAGAGGAGTTAAATCAAAAATTGAGACTTCCAGCTGATCTGTGGTTTGAACCTTTTGTTTATTTTCAATCAACTTCTTAATCTGAAGGTCGTTCGTTCTTAAGTTCAATTGAGATATCCATCTTTCAAGATTAGCTTTAATACCCCCACCATCTCCTTGTAAAGGAATTAAGGTACACAACATACTTCCTAATTGGTTCTTTTTGACAAAACTAGCCAAGCGAAATCCATCACTCTTTTTTTCCTCCCAGGAATCAGGTGCGGTCCAAGAAAATGTTGACGTATATTTAGATATATTGGGCTGTAATGGAGAGGACGATTTATTTAGTTTGCCTAAAGAATGGTGTGGATCCTCCTTGGCAGAAGAATCTGTTTTCTTTTGATCAGGGATATAAAGGGCCAATGCTTTGGCCGATTCAGTATCCACCTCACGATAAAATTTACTATCATCCTTTTGTTGCTCACAGGCACCAGTTATCAAAACTATTAATAAAAAATATAATTTCATCAAAATATCTCCAGAATATCAGGTCTTTAATGATTATCATCTTTTCATTTCAGGCAATCAAAGAACTGGAAACATATTTATCTAAAACTTAATGGATTTATATCATTCATTATCGATAAATAGATAACAGTCCCGCAGTACTCTGATCATAATCTCCTTTACTCCCACTATTAATATCAGATAATATCTCTTTGGCCAATACTTTCCCTAATTCTACTCCCCATTGATCAAAACTATTGATGCGCCAAATAATTCCTTGAGTAAATATCTTATGTTCATATAGGGCTATCAGACTACCCAACGATTTAGGATTTAATTGATCTATTAGGATAGTATTAGTGGGTTTATTTCCTTCAAAGGTTTTGTGAGGAACAAGCCTTTTAATATGCTGTTCATCTATTTGGGCATTATTCATATTTTCCCTAACCTCTTCTGTGGTCAATCCAAAGGCCAAAGCTCTGGTTTGAGCAAAAAAATGAGACATCAGAATATGGTGCTGTTTTTGAAGCTGCTCGGATGAACACATCGGCTTACAAAAGCCGATAAAATCACACGGTATCAGTTTGGTTCCCTGGTGAATCAATTGATAAAAAGCATGTTGCCCATTAGTACCTGTTTGCCCCCAAACAATTGGTCCTGTTTGATAATCTACCGGATCTCCATCACGATCAATTCTTTTTCCATTACTTTCCATATCTCCTTGCTGTAAATAAGATGGAAATAAGCGCAAATACTCTGAATAAGGCAGCAGACCATGACTTTCAGCATTGAAGAAATTATTGTACCAAATCTCTAATAAAGCCAGAATAACCGGCATATTTTCAGTAATAGGAGCTTTGCTAAAATGTAAATCCATTTCATTAGCGCCCTTTAATAGATCAGAGAAGTTTTCATACCCAAGGCTAATTGCTATCGGTAAACCAATAGCTGACCAAACCGAATATCTCCCTCCTACAAAATCCCAAAAGCCAAAACAATTCTCCTGATCAATTCCAAAATTAGCAACTTCTTCCAGGTTTGTGGAAAGAGCTACAAAATGCTTGACAATTGCACCCTCCCCTAATTGAGCGACGACCCAATCTCTAGCTCCATGAGCATTAGTTAAAGTTTCTTGAGTAGTAAAAGTTTTAGAGGCAATAATAAAAAGCGATTCTTCAGCTTTAATTATTTTTAAAGTTTTTTCTAAATCACAAGGATCAATATTAGAAACAAAATGAATTTGCGGTCCATCAGCATACCCTTGCAAAGCTTCACATACCATCCTAGGACCTAAATCCGAACCACCAATTCCAATATGGACCACATGTTTAATTGGTTTACCAGTACTACCTTGCCAACTTCCATCTCGAACTCTCTGAGAAAATGATTGAATTCTGCTTAAAACGGCTCGAATATCAGGCATCACATCTTGCTCATCAACAAAAACAGGCTCACTAGATTGATTACGCAACGCTGTATGTAAAACGGATCTATTTTCGGTCCAATTAATCTTTTGACCATTAAACATACCCCACGCAAAATCCTGTACTCTAGATGACTCAGCTAAATCAAACAACAGCTTCATAGTTGAATTGGTAACTCTGTTCTTAGAGTAGTCAAGAAATATATCACCTACCTTCAATGATAGTTGATTAAAACGATCCGGTTCTTTAAATAAATCCCGTAAATGAAGATTTTTTACTTTATTGTAATGTTTTTGTAAAGCTTCCCATTCGTAAGTGGAAGTGAGTTTAATTTCAGGCATATATACTCCAAGATATAAATTACACGCACAGTTAGATTAACCGAATATTACTTAACTTGTCTATGAAAAACAATATTAGAGTTACCGACACTTATTGACAACTAACAACAAGTCCTTCTGTATCGATTTTAAAATCGATTAATTGCCCTCCTTCACTAACCAAGGATTTTTCTACAGAAGTTTTGTCTTCTGGACGTGTAAAAAAGACTACTGTCCCACCACCACCGGCACCGCATACTTTAGCGGCTTGTGATCCATGTTCTTCGGCAACCTTAATCAAAGAACTAATTTTCTTGGTAATAATAGTATCTGATAAAAGGCGCCGACTATTCCATTCTTCTTTTAAGGCACCCGCCATACCATCTATATTTTGATCCTCAAGATTTTTACGCATAGACAAAGTAGCCAGGCAAATTTGTTCAAAGCTTCGATTAATATCCGGATCATGATTGAAAAACTTCTTCATTACATCCCAATTTTGGATTCCTGATTGATGCATTTGTCCGGTATAACATAGAATTACATGCTTGGATAACCAGTCTGGGTCACAGGCGACTTTATTATAAGTAATATCTATCTTATCTAAGTTAATTCTTAATATACCACCATAAATTGCTGGATAATAATCCTGTACACCGGTTGGAGTTTTTAAAACGATTGATTCAATATCTCGTGCTAACTTTATAATCCGCTCTTTAGACAGGTTTGAATCAGTAAACTGATTAAAAGCACCACATAAGGCTATCAACAATGCTGACGAATTAGCTAAACCGCTACCAATCGGTAAATTAGTTTTGGTAGTAACTCGAAAACCATTGGATGGTTTAAAGTAAGCAATTACTTCACTTACTAATTGAATCTCACTTTTAGAATAATTACTTAAAAAATGGTTTAAATGAGGATAATGTTCCGTTTTTTGCATATCCTCAGAATAGATAACTATTTCAGTTGAGTTACTGGTTTCAATATTAACTATTGCATAGCGATCAATAGCGAAGTTAATGGTACATGCGTCAGAAAAGTTAAGATAGATGGGCCAAATATCATACGTTCCACCGGCTAAATCAACTCTAGCTGGAGCCTTAGAAGAAATATTCTGTTTAATAAACATAAGAAACACCCACATTCATTCCAATATTAATATATCGTTCATCGGGTTTTACCTTAAAGGGCACCTGTAAATCCATAGCAACATGAATACGCCAGAAATTCTCTCCCAGTTGCCATTCATACCCCGCCAAACTGTACCAAGAACCGGTCAGGCCTAAAATATTAAGATTTGATTCGTTATTGAAATTCATAGCTTCCTTAGCAGCTTTTGAACCCCACACATAATCACCAATAACTCCTCCTCTAAAAATTAAATATCGCGTATGAGGTGAGCCTAATGGTATTAGAGCCAGTTCTATAAATGTTGGAACAGATACTTTATCAAAACTGGCATAATCATATTCTTTTAATTTAATTCTAATTTTAGAATATTGAGCGCCTAATGCAAACCTCACCCAAGAAAATAAATGGTCTCCCCAAAGCAAAAGAGGTCCATTGGTATAACTATTATAACCAAAATTATCTCCCGCCAAAGAAGTATACCTCCCCAGATGATAACTCAAGGACAAATACTTACCAGCATGATTACCAAACAATTTATTTTGATCAGTTTTTTCAAATAAGGTAATATCTTTATCCTGATAGGTAGCTCCTCTATTTCTTTGAATACCGTTTATAAAATTATCTTTTTCTTTTTTGGTCCATTTTTGTTGTCTTTTTAGATTAGGATTCGAATTAAGATTAGGATTAGCAACTACCTCTGAGGATATAAATGAGCATATAAATAACGTAGATAGTAAAAATAATACAAATGGTATAAATAGATTCGATGATTTAATCAATGATTCCCCTATTGCTGATGTTTTATGTTACCATAATAATAATAAAAAAACGAAAATTCTACTAGTAGTATATATTATGCATGTATCAATATTTACTTACATATTTTTCTTTTGTTATTTTTTCGGCTGTTTCTCGAATATTGGACAAGCAGTGATCCGCAAAGAGTCAACCATTAGGCACGCCCTTACCAGACAAGCGTTAGATTTTATCGCTGTTCCTTACGTTTGGGGAGGAACTGATGCTAGAAGAGGATTTGATTGTTCGGGCTTCGTTCGCTATATTTATCAAAAACAAAAACTTTACCTTCCTCGTGTTTCAAGAGATATGTTCAAACATACCTATTATTTAAAACCAAGATCATCGACGGTACGTCCTGGAGATTTAATCTTCTTTTCCATGAAAAGACCTACTTCCCGTAAAGTTGATCACGTGGGGATCTATTTAGGAAGGGAATATTTTATTCACGCTTCTTTTTCTCGAGGTATTGTCATTGACTCACTTTTAAACGACTATTACAAACGAAGATTAATTAGTATTAGAAGACATAAGAGCTTTTTTAATTAGATAAGCATCGACAATTAAACACTAAAATCCACAATCTCAAGTTAAATACTATTTTACGCGATTAAAATAGATAACGAGTAAAAAAATAGTATTTTTCTAAAAATAATAAACCTGAAATTACCTGGAGGTATAATTATGTCAATAAAATCAAATAGAATTAGGATAATCATGGTTATTTGCTTTTTGTTTCTCTGCTTAATTGGATGCAAACCCAGCGTCTTATCAGAGGCAGAAAGTTATCAAAAAGAGTCATTAGCCGGTCCTAGATTAGTAGATTTTGGATTTTATTTAGATGATGTGCCAACTACCGCTAATAACGAACTATTACCAGATAAAATTATACCTTGGGATAGATATATATTGGGTTTCTCGGGCGATGATAAAATTGGTAGAACAAAAACTTCAAATGGCTACAATGTAGCATCTTTCCAAAACTACAAGGGCTTGTTTTTAAAAATGGTGGTTTTAAACACTGATACGCTGAACGATGCTCCTAGTGAAGTAGTTTTATCAGGAGCTCATTTTGCAGAGTACAATTGTCAGGGAGGGGAAAAAGTTCTCATCAAAGGAAATGATACTAGAAACGAGCAAAAAAGTTACGAATTTTGCAAAAAAGATGCAACTGGAGGTTCTAAATATAACGGCAAAAAGATCTATTTTGCCAAGATAAGCCTTAAAAATATCAAAGATCCAAACGATTCCCGCTCAACCGAATTTAAAGCATTAGTTAAATGGAAAAAGAAAAACGGAGGTGAATTTTCGGCGGTTAGACACTTATCTGATTTTAAACCAAGTGACCCTGATCACACAGGAGACGATCCGGTAGTAACCCCTGCGCAGGATGGCGACACCATAAAGTACTTACTTCCCGGACAGCCACTTACTAGTGATGATCATGAACGAGCAACAGCTTTAGAAGATAATAGATATACGGTCAGATTAAAACTAGAACCACAGCAAATAGCAACTCCAGGAGCAGCTGGAATTTTTAGTCGTGCATTTAGATCGTTTGCCAATTTTGATGCAGGTAAAGGTTCTTGTTACCTAAATATGACATTACAGGTGACAAATCAGGCTGTTGGAGTAAAATTTGACCCGGATCAATCATTCAATATGACTCAAGGTATTGATTTACCTTATTATAAAATCAATATCGAAGATATAAGTATCGAACAAACAATGTCCGGCCAAAGCTGTAAATATTACACCTCTAGATTAGTTGATAATTCAACTAGAGGTGGTCATTTTGAAACAGAGAAAAGAGAAGAGGACCTCAAAAAAATAATTTTTGATCAAAACATTCCCAACGCACATATTCTTAATCTCCAAGGTAGATCTATTACATTAACCAGATCTAATAAATATACTGTTAACTTATCCTTAAATGACGATGATGATTGGCTTGCTTACAATACAGAAGCATCATCCTTTACCGCTTTCTCAGGTTTTGGTACTGGCAACTTTGCAACCTTTTATAAAATCGGATCATTATTAAACGCGGCGGATGCAACTGATGGTACAGTAGATCTTGATGTATTGATTCATATCGCATTAGATAATGGCAAAATTGAAGGATTTTTGGTTCTGGCCTCAATCTATAGAAACACTTACAAATTCGTTAAAAGTTGGCAAATGCTAGACATTACACCACGACCCCGATTATTGGATCGACCACCACTTTAGAGTTTTATTCTTATTAAACTTTAATTTTAGGCAGATGATGAACATCCACCGGCGGGACAGGAACTACTTTCTGAAGTTGCTGTAGAACTAGGACACGTGGAAGTTTTGCAGCTATTATTTGAACTACCTGAAGAGGCATATCCTTCAGAATACCAGCCTCCACCTTTCAAAGTAAAAGATGTAGCTGAAATCAAACGAGTTAAGGTATCTTTATTACATTTTGTGCATTTTTTCTGTGGGTTATCGCTAGCCCGATGGTTTAACTCGAGAATAGCTTCACAATTATTGCATTTATATTCGTATGTTGGCATGAATTCCCCTTATCTTTACTTAACTGTACTCTTAACTATACTTTATAATTATACTCTTAAAATTCATTAACTATATTACATTCATTGTGTTAACATTAAATCAACCATCAATTGGATGATTAAAAAAGGCGATATAAATATAAAGCAATTTGGTAAAATGTCAAGGCAGTCTACGTAGGCAACGGTCTAAACAAACCTGTAACCTATCAAAAGTAGCAGGTTTTAAAATAAAATCAAAAGCTCCTTCACTAAGTAAATCATCCGCTCCCACCGAACTTTCCTCGCCAGTAAGAATATTAACCATTATTTTAGGATCTATGCTTTTAATTTCTCTGAACAGGGCCAAACCTCCCATTTGGGGCATATTGAGATCAATAAAAGCTATATTTATAGAATACTGCACACATATATCTCTGGCCTCTTCACAAGTAGATACGGTGTAAATATTTGATACTTGTTCAGAAAATACTTCATGCAAAGTGAATCTAACTGTTTCTTGATCATCGGCGATTAGCACCATTGGATCATTTGAATTCTTCATGCCCACAGGTATAAATCAAAAATATAGATAATGCAAGGTAGACACAATTATGGTACTGAATTATACTTATCTGATGATGTCATCAACAAGGAAGAAAAATGGAATATAATAACAAGAAGAACGATAATACAAATAATAAAAAGATCAAAAAACTATCACCTAAGAAAACAACTATCCAAAATGGTAACTCAAAACCCATATACAATGTCAAAGTCACAGGTTACGATACAGTATTTCAAGTATCAAGAGGCACGCCATTTAGAGACATTATTGAAGAAGTACAAAAAGAACATCCTTCTTTAATAGTCGCTATCCGTATCAACTCCCGCTTAAAAGAACTTTATAAAAAGGTCAAACAAGACTGCAGTGTAGAATTAGTGGATCTTACATCTTTTGATGGATTACATATCTATGAAAGAGGAATTATCTTTATTTTATCTGTTGTAATCAGAGAGATGTTTAGCGGTAAGAATCTGGTGGTTTATCATTCCATTGGGATGGGACTTTATTGTGAAATTGAAAAATATATTCCCACTAAAGAAGATATCCAAAATATTAAACAAAAAATGGTAGATCTAATAAACAAAGATCTACCTATTATGAAAAAAACCTTTTCCAAAAGTGAAGCGCTGCAAATATTCGAAAATCAAGGTCATATAGATAAAGTAAAACTGTTACATTTTAGAAAGAAACATTTAATTGATATATATTCCCTGCAAGGCTCCAATAATTATTTTTATGGTTATATGGTTCCAGCCACATCTTATCTACAAAAATTCGATCTACTAAAAGAAAGAGAAGGTTTTATTTTAGTAACCCCCATTAAAACTGGAAACTTACCTGACTACGAGCCTCAAATGAAATTTGCTCAAACATTTGTTGAGTATAAAAAGTGGGCCACAATTCTTAATATTAAATATACAGGTGAACTTAATAATTTAATAGTCAGAGGTGATAGAGAAGTTAGTGAATTGATACAACTTTCCGAAGGACTCCACGAAAAGAAAATATCTCAAATTGCCAATGAAATACAAAACAGGGCAGAAACTAAGTTAGTTCTTATTGCCGGACCTACTTCTTCTGGAAAAACTACCTTTTGTAAAAGACTGTGTTTACATCTACGTATTAACGGTTTTCAACCCAGAGCCCTTTCCTTGGATGATTATTTCAAAGACAAAGTTGATTCTCCCAAGGACGCAGATGGTAATTATGATCTCGAAAATATCGGTTGTATCCAACTAGATTTATTGAATCAACATTTAGAACAATTAATCAAAGGAGAAGAGATTACTCTTCCCAAATACGACTTTAAAAGAGGAATTACCACTACTAGTAAAAATAAAATGCAGTTAAATAAAGATGATATATTGGTAATAGAAGGCATTCATGCTTTAAATCCCTATATAAGCACTGCCGTTTCAAGTCAACATAAATTCAAAATTTACATAAGCGCTATCACTCAACTGGACCTTGATCCTCTAAACAGGATTCATGCCGCAGATACTCGCAGGCTTAGGAGAATAGTGCGAGATTTTAAGTATCGCCGAATTTCAGCTGAGAATACACTTGAACTATGGCAGAACGTAAAACGTGGTGAGTTTAGAAATATTTTTCCTTATCAAGAAACGGCTGATGCAATGTTCAACTCTGCGCTCCCTTACGAACTAGCGGCCCTAAAAATATTTGCTGAACCAGTACTACAAGCTGTCCCTGAAAGTCATGCCTTTATTTCTGAAGCGGAACGATTAATTAGACTACTAGATTATTTTCTTCCCCTAACTCAAACCCATGAAATTCCTGGTACTTCAATATTTCGTGAGTTTATGGGGGGAAGTTATTTTAAATATTAATATTTATATTAACACTATGCGCGGGTTTCGCCCATCGCGTGTTAAACGCTTAAATTGCAGGGTGTAAGTGAACCTAACACCCTGTGTTAACTTAAAATTGAGAATATATGATGATTGCAACTTTAAATAATGTAACTAAATTTTACGAGAATACTGAAGGTGTTAGTGATTTATTTGCTTCTATTCCAAAAGGACAGATTATTGGATTATTAGGAGCTAACGGATCCGGAAAAACAACTACCCTAAAATTATTGGCGGGCCTTCTGCGCCCCACTGCTGGTAGCGTGAGTGTACTTGGTCAATCTCCTGAAAATTCAAGGGCCGAAATTGCTCTATTATCTGATCTTGACTCAGTGTTACCTTGGATGGATCACCGAAATGTAAAATTCTTGAATACAGGATTGTTTGACAATTTCAATCCCGCTAAATATGACGAATTAGTTGATAAGATGGATATCCCCAAAGATAAAATGTATAAACATATGTCCAGGGGGCAAAAAGCCAGGATAAAACTAGCCTCGGTGTTAGCCAGAAGATGTAGTCTCATCTTATTAGATGAACCTTTATCTGGAATCGATCTTATATCCCGGGAAAAAATGTTAGAAATGATATCTTCTAATTGGGAGAAAGAGAAATCATCTATTATTCTCTCTACCCATGAAATACTGGAAGCTAAGAAACTGTTTAACCGGGTTATGATTTTAAAAGAAGGAAAATTAATCAAAGATCATCTTTGTAATGAAACGGTTGAAGCTGAAGAAACAGATGTTCTTCAATTATATAGAGACGTATTAAAATCAAATACCTCGCCCTAATGGTGAAGCAATGTGAAGAACCATGCAACTAAAGGACAAAACTAAGTTTCCTGAAAATATTTTGATGAGAATAAAAATGAAAACAAAAACAGAAGTGAAAATAAAAATGAAAAGTACCAAAACTTTATTATGGCTGGAAGCTAGAAAACAAAGTTTATATACCTTGATGTTACTGGTTATTGCAGCTTTAACGATCAGTCTGGCTTTTTCCGCTGAAGGGGCAAATAATCAACCGACAGAGGATCTGGATATCATCATGTCCAATGGTAAGAATCAAATTTCCAATTCATTTAGAACAGAAGGATTAACTCCAATGATTATGCCGGTATTAGCGTTGACCGTTGCGGGCTTGATAGGTTATTTTATTATATTTCTTATGTCTTTAAGAACTATAACAGATAATGAGTATGGCTTATATCAGTCATTGCGCTTAGCTTCCATACCTAAGACCTACCCTTTACTTATGCGTATTGGGTATTTAACAGGTATTGGTATCATCTTCTATGGAGCAATTTGTCTTACCCTCCTTTTTCATTTAAATAGTTTGCCCTTTGATATTAATGGTTTTAACAAAGCTCTATTGTTGAGTATTTGGTCTTTTGGAGGAAAATATTTCTTACCAATGATCTTAACCGGCATCTTGACATCTACTCTGCTTCTGTCTTATACCAAAAAAGGATCTCGTTGGTTGGTTTATATAATAATGATAATAAGCTTTAGCTGTTTTTTCTTACGTATTTTTCCTAATATCTCATCTTGGATAGAAGGAACAGTATTTCAGCCCTCTACCGTTAATGAATTAGTGATTAATGGAAAAAATATTTTAACTCAACCCGAATTATTTTACCATGAACCGATTATAGCCATGATTCTTTTTTGTGTATTGTTATTTTTTCTATCAACCAGAGTTTGGAAGGAAATCGAAATATGAATTTCTCCGCCATTATTGTAATACTTCTTTCTGCTTGGGCCGGTAATAAGCTCTGGAAAAGTACTACTAGCCCAACAGCTCGCTTTATTACGATTGGACTTTTATTCATGATCGTAATAGGTCTTTGGTAATATCTTAATTGCTTCTGGTGATATTAGGATTTAGGAACATTTCTCCATGAGCCGCCATTATAAATATCTTTAAGACCCTTGGTCTCTAAAAATCGTTTAGCCTGACCGCTTCTGGCTCCCGAGGCACAACACAATACCAACGGTTTATTTAGTGATTTTAGTTTAGTAACTTTGTTAGGAATCTCACTAAGAGGAATATTAAGTGAGTCATTTAGATGACCAGCCGCAAATTCATTTCGCGTTCTTACGTCAATGACGACCGCTCCACTTTTCATTTTATCAATAAGTTTAGTATTATCAGATGATTGCATTTTGAATAGATTAAAAAACATATGGTACTCCAATATTTATTAGCATCAACAAATTAACAATATATAAGATTATTAGCATATACCGATATTCAAATCAACATAAAATCTATTGTGCCTTTTCTTTCTCTCTATATATCGATGCAGCAACTGCTCCGCATATCACATACTGAATAATACCATAAATAAACCATTGTATGGCCAAACTAAAAGGAAGGGGATAAACCGCATATTGATTGAACATACCAACAACATTCATCAATAATCCAATAATCAGTCCAAATCTCAATCCTTCTACAATTCCTTTATTCTCATAGCCTTTGGTAAAAATATACACGAATAGAAAAGAAAAAATGAAGTTGGTAATATGAATTATCCACATTTTATCCATCATATCTGGTCGCCAAACACTCTTAGTTTCCTCATAGATACTACCTAATAGCGGGCCATGTATTATGAAATTCAAAATTTCAAATACAATAAAGACAACAATACTAGCAATTACAAACTTTTTAATGTTCACATTACCCTCCCTAGAATGTTAAACTAATTGAAATTGAATATAATTCTGAACATATTTTCTCAAATTTATATTCATCTCGTCAATTATTAATATTTAATTAAACGCTTAAACAGCGAGAATGTAAGTGAACTTGCACACCACGTTAATTAGTATTTGTTGAGTAATAAATTAAATGAGTTTTAATAAAGCCTTTCAAATTATTGGATCCATTCTATGTTTATTGTGGGGGATACACTTCATAGGTCACATGAAAGATATTGATCTGATTTCCTGGGGTATAGAGCCTGGAAGTTATCACGGACTTTTAGGAATTATATTTTCGCCTTTTATTCATTCTGATTTCTCTCATTTAATGTCAAATTCATCGGCATTATTAATACTGGGACTCTTAAGTCTTGGATTATATGGATATGTAGGTTTAAAAGTAATAATTTTTTCGATGTTAATCAGTGGACTGGGCATCTGGTTAATAGGTCGCCCTACTATACATATTGGAGCTAGCGGTATTGTCTATGGTCTGGGATTCTTTTTATTAATAAGTGCTATCATACGACGAGATCGAAAAAGTGGTTCACTCGCCCTGATTGTCTGTTTTCTCTACGGAAGTCTGATATGGGGAATATTACCACTCAAAGACGGTGTATCTTGGGAAGGGCATTTATTTGGGGCTCTTGCAGGTATTATTACTGCTTTATATTATCGAAAAATTTTTATAAGTCACGATAAAATTTGGAACAAAACCTCTACTCCTGGGCTATTGAAAGATCACCATGAAGCAATGGAACATCTAAATGAACACTTATCAGAACATGATAATAAATATGACAATAAAAAGGAAATTCAACTACAATACAATATTCATGATCCCAATTATCCACCCATTGACTCCTATAAAGAAAATTGGAGAAAATATCGTCTAGCTAATATGTTATTTTGGGTTTGTTTATTCTTGGCATTTTGTTTTGGACTATTCTCCTCAATGGATCTAATGAAAGCATTGTTAAATGAAAATATTTGGAGGCTCTTATTCTTTACCTCTTTTGCTGGAAGTATTGTATTCGCTTTAGTAATTCATTATTGGCCTTGCCCAAGATGTAAAAAAATGTTCTTCTCCACTCTTCTGGGTCGTATGACCAGCGAAACAAATTGTATACACTGCCAATTACCTCAATTTGCCCTCAACGATGTTGATTTAGAAGATGGTAACCCAGATGATGCTTCAGATAAAAATTCCAATATAATTCTTCACTAAAAAATAGTTTGGAGATGATTTGATGAAAACAAAAGAACTTAAGAATAAAACTATTAGACAACAAATAATATCTTTTCTACAGGAAGGTTTCTGCTCAGCTAAAGACCTTTCACCTTTAGTAAAATTACCCGAAAAAGAAATTTTTTCCCATATTGAACATGCAGCTAAATCAGTATCTGGTCAGTTTAAATTAGAAATAGAACCAGCAACTTGTTTAAAATGTGGTTTTTCTTTTAAAAAACGCTCAAAATTACATAAACCAAGCAAATGCCCCCAATGTCGGGAGCAACATATCAGCTCACCTCGTTACATGTTAGTTCTCAGAAATTAGGGATTATACATCAATTTAGATTATAATCTTGAAAGGAGAAATAATTTATGGATGAAAAGTCATTTTTAAAACAGCTATTTCCTAGGTTGACTACCGATGATAATATCCTTGTGCCTCCAGGGGATGATTGTGCGGCACTTGTCTACGACTATAATAATCTTGTTCTATATGGAATTGATCAAATAATTGAGGGAACTCATTTCCCTAATCTCGCTCCATCCAACTCTCATCAGGCTAAACTGATCGGAAGAAAATTGCTAACCCGAAATCTAAGCGATATAGCAGCTATGGCAGGTAAACCTAAATATGCTCTTGTATCATTAGCTGTACCTGATAAAGTGTTTGGTGATTGGACCAATGAATTTACTGATGGACTTTTAGAAACAGCCAAACAGTATAATGTTCATATTATTGGTGGTGATATTAGTAAAGCCGACTCTGTTTTAGCTAGTTTGACCATTATTGGTATGGTTCCTAAAGATCAGATTTGTTTAAGAAAAAATGCCCAAGAAGATGACTACATATTTACTACCGGCACCTTTGGCGGTTCTTTTGAATCAGGAAAACATTTTTCTTTTGAGCCACGACTTCAAGAAGCCCGATGGTTAGCAAGTAATAACTTTACACGATGTATAATCGATGTTAGCGATGGACTACTTTTAGATTTACTAAGAATTTGTGAATCTTCTCATTTATCAGCCATATTGGAAGAGGATAAAATTCCATTAAACAAAACCGTTAATATAAAAAATTCTTTATTAGATGGAGAGGACTACGAATTGCTTATAAGCGTTCCCCAAAGTAAAGTTGACCATCTCATTCAAAGTTGGCCCTTTATGACTACTCCATTAAGTAAAATTGGACAATTCACCAAACCCGCCAAATCAAAATCCATTATTCAGACCAGCCAAGGCAAGAACCTAGATAATTTATTAAATAAAGCTTATATCCATTTTAAAGCTGAGAACTGAAGACTGAAGACTGAAGATTGACCCATTAAAATACACCGCCAATATTTAAATGAAGTCGGCCATGTTTAATGGCAGGAAAAAAGCCATATTCCTCAATTTTCGGTAAAGGAATACCCCAGTCCATATGAAAATTAAATACATGAAAAAAAACTAAACCGAATCCAACACTCTTATTCAAATAAGAATATTTAATATCCCAAAAATTGGATAAATCACTTTCGGGATCCTCAAAGCCTTGATTAACAAACTGTTGCAATTCATCCTGACGTAAAAAAACATTGCCCGCATCAAAGAATAATATCGAGCCAAAATTATCACTAAGCGGCATAGGAAATTTTAATTCAAAACTTAGGGCCAAAAGAAGCGTTCCGCCAATTTTTTCTTCTTTATAACTATTATCCTTCTGCAAAACTAAGATAGAAGGCCCCAGAGACATTTCTTCAAACCCCCTCACCGAGCCTGTTCCGCCAGCAAAAAATCGCTCTTCCTCAGGAGGTAGGCACAAAGAATCGCTACCGGCCAAACATGCGTTCAAATCATATAGATTTATTAACCCAATCTGGGTCTTAAAATTAAGACTAATTCGTCGATAAATTTTTTGATAAAGACTGCCATGAAAATACAATTTATCATAGTCCATATCCGATAATAAAATACCCTTTCTTACAATATCAATCGAAAAGGACAAAACACCACCTCGTAAGGTCCATTTAGAAGTATCTCGCCAATCAATAAAAAGACTGGGGACCAAGGCTCCTATTCTAACCAAATCGGTGGTTAAAAATCTGGCGGTTTCATCCAGTATAACATCTCGAACATATCTACTAGATTTCCATTTGTAAGAAATATTGCCATGTAAATATTTATATATTTTCTTGGAAAAGCCAATCTCAACAGTTCGGTTAAATAAATGATATGTTTTCTCAGCACTAGCTGACTGTAATATAGTTAAACGAGATTGAATGGGAGTCTTACGAATATAAGGTTCTACAAATCCAAATAATAATTCATAACCAGTTATATGGTCTTCAATATCTAACGACTCTTGCTGAGCTTCTTCACTCACCTTCATACGCATAAAAGCTCTTCTACCACCAAAACCACCCAAATTATTAAAGGTCACTTCCAACGCAAACCGAGCTCCTTTATAGGTTCCCCATCCCGGTTTCAATTCAATTAAACCAGGTTTTTTTTCTTTCACCTTAATAATAATATCTACCTTATCGGTAGTATCAGTACTATCTGCTACTCTCTTACTCCTAGTTTTGTTATTAATTTCTATAATTACCGATTCAAATAACCCTATAGTAATTAATTTGTTTCTAGTATCAGCAATCGCTTTGGCGGTGTAAACCGATCCTGTCTTAAAAGTAAGTTCTCTCTCAATAACTACGGTTTTAGTGTATTTTAATCCCCAATAGGTGATCTTCCCTATAATGACCTGTTTGCCCTCATCAATATGACATTGAACATCAATACTATTATATCCCTTTAAATAGTTGATCTTATACTTCAGGTCCACTTTAATATTAAGATAACCCTTTTCCAAATAAGCTTGTTTAATAGCATTAATTGACCCACTTACCCATTGCTGATTTAAAGGCTTCTTGGCTTTAAACACCACAAGACTTTGTAAAAAGTCAGTGGAAATATCCTTGTTCCCTACAAAATTTACACCCCTTATTAAATATGGTTTACCTTCTTCTATTTCAAATTTAACAACAACCGAACTACGATCATCAGAAAAATCATAATCAGGAATTTGCACCCTAACATCAGTAAAACCTCTTTCTAAATATAGCGATTCTAACTTTAAGGCATGTTGCCTGATAATTTTTTCGCTAAAGACCTTTTGAAAAAGAAGATTGAGATTGAGTTCCACCTCAAGCAACAATGCCGCCAATTCATCATTAGTTATTAGATTATTGCCTTTAAATAGAAAATTCTCAATAGTTACCTTAGGACCAACCACAACTTTAAATAGAAAGGTTTGCAAAGCTAAATCAGGTTGCTTTACCTGACTTACCTCTTCCTGACTCACCTTTTCTTTACCCATCTTCTCCTGGCTCATCTTTACATCAACAAAATAATATCCCCTAGCCTTATAAAAATCCTCAATTTTATATAAAATTTCTTCGGGCTCCAAATTAGCAAAATCAATGGCCTTATCCCGTTCATTAGCTAAAAATATCTCCATAGAATCGTCTTCGATAATATATCTAACCTGTTTACCTGTGTCGCCTTCAATTAAAAGCTGAGCATTGTTTTCATCAGCATTATAAATAAATCTATGACGAATAGAGCTTTTATAAAAACCTCTGTTCAATAATTTTTGATTTACTAATTCTAATTTTTCGTTAATCACGAATTCATCGCAAATAGCCCCTTTTTGAACATCTAAGTCGTTCTGGGACAAAGAGACCTTTTTACTAATAATAATTTCGGAAATAAAACAGGGAATATCAGGAAATACTTCAAAGTAAACTCGAATCATCTTGGAATCACTTTGATCCCTTTTGCTGGTTATTTTGATTACAGGTTTATAAAATCCCTTTTTTCTGAGTTTTAATAATAAATTATTTTTTATACGTTTCACTACTGTAGGATGATACTCTAATTTGGTATCGCCCCCTACAGAATGACTTAGCTCCTCCTCAGTAATATATTTGGAATCTTTATCTAAACTGACCAAAACCTGCACAATATTACTTTTTTCAGCTAGGATAAACTCAACATGTACCCCATTTGATTTGGTTTTAATAGGATATACATTAACTTTTACTGATTTATATCTACCGCTTGCATACAAATCTTTGACAAGCAGATCTAAACTTTCATAGGATAATTCTTTTCCTTTGATTAATGTACTAAGATCAAAAACATTGTCTACTTGTGAAGCTATATTTTGCCAGTCTTCATTGACAATAGAAACCAGCTTTACAAGCTTGGCTTCCAAATGGAAACCAACCAACAAAAAGAAAAGCACCCCTATTTTGCCGCAATTGAAGCTAATTTTAGTAATTAAATTCAAAACGGAACTTGATATCGCCCCCAACTTCCAATACATCACGACTTTTTTCCAAACTTGGATTATTATTTACCCGCCCCTGAACAGAAATATTTTTATTTAAACGATATTCCAAATTTGAATCCCATTCATTAGCAGGCGGTCTTAAATCTCTTGAAACATTTAGCTTCAAATCGTCAGTTAGCTCTTTTCTAAGCGTTCCCCTGGGTTCCGCCCGTTTAGTTAAATTTGAATAATGAAAGGTTACTTCAATTTTATCTACTAATCCATAACTTAAAGCAGTAATTTTATCAGTAATTTCACTTTGAAAAACCCCGGCAAACAAATTCCAGGCCTCAACTTCAGTAGCTTTTTCCACCGTAAGACCTTCTACTATTCCTCTTTCCGGAATTTTACCGGTTGAAATTAAGGTTACAATATCATTGGTAGTAAGAGCATATCCCTCTGGAGTAATCCGTGGTTCAACATCAAAAGCTATATCCATCTTATTAGGATGACCGGTTATTAACACCAACACCTTAAATTTATCAATACGAGATTCAGCGTGAATGGTCATATCAGAATTACCAATATCCCCATTTAACACCATATTACCCGACATAACCTTAAATACATGTTCTCTTAAAAAAATGTTCCCATGAGGAATAATAATATTACCAAAGATCTGAGGATCAGTGATATCTCCCAATAAATGGACATTACAACTAGCTGTTCCATCAAACAAACTGTTTTTGATCCTTATGCTTTTATCAGCAGTGACATAAACATCCAAAAGAAGTTTTTTAGATCTTTCGATTCTACCAACAATATTTTGCTTAAAACTTTCTAAAAATAATGAACGTAACCTGATTTCTTCCATACTGCGTACTTTATCAAGCTGGACCCTACCTCTCAAAGTTAAAGGTAATTCATTGCCTTCCAAAACCAGATCTCCACTTGAGGTTATATTCATTGAATTAAGTAAAGGCATATCTATTTTGTTTAATACTTCTTTTATCGAAATATTAAAATGATAATTCTGAGGTAATAAAGTCTCACTCAATTGCACTCCACCAGTAACTGATACGCGTCCAGGCCCCTTATTAGCACGAAAATAGTTTAACAATAAATGTTCCTTGGAAATAGTAGTTTCAAAATCTATATCGGTAAAAGAAGGATAAAGATCCATAAAAAGCATCTTTCCTTGTCGCATGGCAATTTTACCCTTCAATTGAGGAGATTTCATTTTCCCCGATATATCCAGCTCCATGTTTAAATCACCTTGCGCATTCTTAACCACCTTAAAAACGTCAGAAACTAACTTTATATTGGTGGATGAAGTAAATTCAGCTCTTATATCATCATTAGATGACTTTTGACCTTCACCGGTTATAAAAAAATGTTTTCCTTGGATCTTAAACGGCTTTATGTGCCACTTTTTTCCTTGAAAAATAATCGCGGTATTACTTAGTTTTATCTTCTCATTATTAGCTGATCTCAGTTCTGTCAAATGAGACTTCCCCCAAAACTCCATTTTTCTGGGATTCCCTCGCATATCAATTTTAAGACTAACATCACCCACGTTTCTTTCAACTAAATCAAAATCTTTTAATAATTTACTAAAAGGAAAGCGTTTAACATCTACCAAAAGTTTCATAGTGTCTTTATCAAAATTATAGGTCCCATCAGCTTTGATATTTTCATTGGTAAAAATTTGATTAAAAGTAAGAAGATCTTTCTGATAAGTAATTTCAGAGTCTACAGCATCGAAAAAAAAGTGTTTACTCCTGATATTAGAAAAAGTTGTAATCAAATCGAGGCGTGGATCTTCTAAGGTATTTGATATCCTGAGCTTTCCATCAACAATGGCCCCATCGTAGTTGCGATGTAAATAAAAAGGGACATTATGGATATCGGTAGTAACTAAAACCTGGTCCAGATTTCTTACCTCCCCAGTGCTTTCGATCCATTTTTGTTTATCTATCATCATTGATAGTTTTTCTAAGCTGATCAAATGGGGACTAAAAGCTAAATTGATTTTTCCTTGATTAAAAGTAACTCCTGGTAATTTTACATCCTTGGTTTCTATCTGGACCTGACCATCATAACGATTAAGGTCCAATAAATTGTCTCCATGCAAATTCATTTGCATATTGGCTAACAAAGAAAAATTTGACCAACCTTTTTTTTTCAAAGTCGGAAAAAATTCTTTTAAAAAATCGGCATCAATTTGATTTATTAATCCATTCTGTATATTAAATGAAATGTTCGGTGTGGATAAGTCAAAGGCAAACTGATCAAGCAAATAATTTGTCTTCCCCCAAAATCCCTCGACTGTGAAAAATTTCAGAGAATTGTTTTGGAATTTCACTTCGGACCGTAAACGTCCAACCGGATAATTATAGATAACTGTTTTATCAGCATCGATATTGCCTAGAACTTTTATATTTTCATAAGGTCCAAAAATCCTTGCTTGCAATGCTCCTTCACCTTCAAAAGGTATCTGTACAAAATAGTTGGCCCGTGATAACGAAATACGATTGGTTCTGGCCCGTAAATCCATAGTTGGATCATTAAAATTTAAAAAACCACTTACCTCAATATTCTCATCATCAATAAGTAATTTCGACTTATTAAAACTCATTCTATCGGTATTAATATTAGCTAAAAGTTGGAGCGAGGCTCGGGGAAATTGGTATTGTAACTGTCCAAAATCTTCTTCTAAGGTAGATAAATAGAATTTAGACAGTGATATATCTTGAAATCCTGGTGATAGATCCATATCGAAAGGATCAAAATTTCCACGTAACTTAAGTGGTCCGGTAAATAAAAATTCTACATCTTCTTGGTCCACTTGAAATGTTTTTAAAATATCATGAAAGCCGGCTAGATCTAAATAAGCGTTTAACTCATAATTAAAAGGTTTAGTTAAGAAAATAGTACCATTACAACTGATAGTTCCTTTAGGAAGTTTGAAATTACCATCTCTTACTTTTAGAACACTCTCTTTTAAGTATATGTCTAAAAGGGCATTATGAAGAATATAACTGTCTAACATACCATCTACAATATTTACTTTACCAACAGCAACAATCTGATCCCACTCAAAATTGTAATTCTCAACTTTACCATCGAAGGATACCAATCCTTTGGCTACTGGACCCTCAAGTAATGTAGGTATCGAATCTAAGTGCCATTTTAATTTCAAATTACCCTTAGTTTTAATGGCTTCAAACTGGGATCTCAGATGCGCATCAGCATCCAACCGAACTAGATCTTTAATATAAAGGTTCAATTTTTTTAGATTTAGATGATTCTGGCTAATATCAAGATCAAGGTCAAATTTGGAAATATCATAAGCTAACTGTTTTTTGTTTAACAACTGACCTTTCTTAATATTGAGAGACAAATTGGAACTATCAGAGTCAGTTTGATTAAGTTGGATATGTATGCCGTTTAAGGTAAGTGCACCTTCTTTATTAACCAGTTTCCCTGTTCTATGACCAACTCATCAATAAGATCACTATCAAATTGAGCTAACGCGTCTGAGAAACCATCTTTCCAAGACGATGCAGAACTCTCATCATCAGCATCCTTTCCCTTGGACAAAGAGTCTAGGTCAGCGATAAAATTAACTTCTTTAATGTATAAACGTTCCAATTTAGGGATCTTGCCCCATCCAGAGAATAGTCGGGGATAAATAACCAGTTCCCCAGCTTGTATGTCCATATTATTTTTAAATTCTATATTGATCTTTTGCAGTTTTAAGTAAGAGGGTAGTAAAGATATTTCTAAGGAAGAATAGCCTACATCGGCATCTAATTTTCTCTCTAAAAATACTATTATCGCCTTTTCGATAACATTTTGGACATAGGTATTATTGAAAACAAGGATTAAGAGTCGTACAAAAATGAATATTAGTAAAATTGAGATGAGTAATATTTTTATTTTTTTTTTCATTTACCTGCTGCTTTCAATTTTGAAAGACAGTTAGTAGTATACGTTCCTTCCTTAAATATAGGTGCTCCCAGAATCTTTTGATGAAAACCAACATTGGTTTTGATTCCTTCAATCTCAAACTCGGATAAGGCCCTTTTCATACGATCAATACAAGTATCACGATCCTCTCCATGTACAATTAACTTGGCAATCAAAGAATCGTAATAGGGTTCTACATTGTAATCACTTTGAATAAATGTATCTACCCGTACTCCAAAGCCTCCAGGGAGCTTATATTTTGTTATTTTTCCTGGAGAAGGAACAAATGTCAAAGTATCCTCTGCATTTATTCTACATTCTATCGCATGACCTGTAAACCGAATATCTTCTTGTTTAAATGGTAATGGTTTACCTGCGGCAACCAAAATTTGAGTCCGCACAATATCAATTCCAGTTATCATCTCCGTAACTGGATGTTCTACTTGTATTCTGGTGTTCATTTCTAAAAAGTGAAAGTTATTATTTTCATCCAACAGAAATTCTATTGTTCCCGCATTTATATAGCCAACTTCTTTAGCCAATCTTACAGCTGCCTCACCAATTTTTTGCCTAACTTCATCATCAAGTACATTGCAAGGAGATTCTTCAATAATTTTTTGATGACGACGCTGAATAGAGCAATCTCGTTCCCCCAAATAAACAGTCTGACCAAAATTATCAGCTAAGATCTGAATCTCAACATGCTTAGCATTTCGGCAATACTTTTCTAAAAACATATCTCCACAACCAAAAGATGAAGTAGCTTCGGTTTTTAAAAGATTAAAATACTTTTTTAACTCCTTTTTATTTTCTACAATTTTTAATCCTCTACCTCCACCTCCAAGAGAAGCTTTTAACATAACCGGATATCCAATTCCCTCAGCGATTCTACAAGCTTCATCACTATCAGATAGGGATCCCTCACTACCACCAAATAGTGGAACTCCTGCTGTAATCGCTTTTTTACGGGCCTGGATCTTATCACCTAGTAATTGCATGTTAGTAATAGTCGGCCCTATAAATACTATATTATTTTGCTCACAAGCTGCGGCAAAAGATGAATTCTCGGCTAAAAACCCATATCCTGGGTGAACAGCTTCTGCTTTAGTGATTTCAGCTGCTGTAATAATTGCGTTAATATTAAGATAACTATTTGAGGATCTGGCTGGACCAATACAAATAGACTCATCGGCCATTTTGACATGCAGAGAATTCTTATCAACATCCGAGTAAACCGCTACTGTCTTGATATTCATTTCTTTACAGGTACGAATAATACGAACGGCAATTTCGCCTCGATTAGCAATAAGTATTTTAGAAAACAATTCCAAATCCTCCCTGTAGTTTTACTGCCGTTATATACTAGCATCCCACAGCCCGTAGCCAGTAACCAGTAACCAGTAACCAGTGTCTAGCAACTAAACATCAGCTAACTCAATTTTAAAAAGTTCTGTTCCAAATTCTACCAAAGAACCGTTTTCAACCAATACTTCTTTTATTACCCCAGAATATTCTGCTTCTAGTTCGTTCATAAGCTTCATTGCTTCAACTATACAAAGGACATCCCCCTTTTTTACATGAGATCCTCTTGTTACAAATGGATCTGAATCAGGAGAAGGTGCTTGATAAAAGGTACCCACTAATGGAGAGGTAATTACTTTAATATTTTCTTTAGAAGTTTGTTTTACACTATTTTCATTATTCTCATATTTATCTGGAGCCCGAGGCAAACTGGTCACTGTTTTATCAACTATAGTAGGAGGTACCGAGGCATGCAGTGGAGGTAAATATCCCTTTTCTAATTTTATTTTCATCGTTTCGTCCTTATAATCAAAAACACCCAGATCATAAGATTTCATAAGCTTCATAACTTTTTCTATTTTTTTAAGATCCATTACCACTCCATAAATTATTTTCCAACACTGACTCTTTCCACATACTTTCCAGTTCGAGTATCAATTTTCAACATATCTCCTTCATTAATATGAAAAGGAACCGTTACAACCAACCCCGTCGATAAAGTAGCCGGTTTACCACTACTGGAAGCTGTATCCCCTTTTATATTGGGACCCGTTTCAGTAACTTCCAGAGTCACAAAATTTGAAAAATCAATACTAACTGTTTTACCATTATAAAAAAGCATCTTAACATCTTTTTCCTCAACAAGGAAATATTTATCATCTCCAATTATTTCTTTATCAATTTCAACCTGTTCATATGTTTTTTTATCCATAAAATGATATGCACCATCAAAATAGAGATATTGCATATCTCGTTCTTCTAAATCCGGCTTTCCTACCTTGTCACTTGCTTTGAAAGTAATATCAATAACTTGACCGGTTTGCAGATTCTTCAATTTGGTTCGAACAAAAGCACTGCCTTTTCCAGGATTAACATGAAGATACTCGATAATAGCATAAGGAGCATTATTATACTCGATCTTCAGTCCTTTTCTAAGCTCACTGGCATCATACATTTTATAAACTCCTTTATTCCAATAAAAACACTGACTGGAAATATAAGTTTGGTTTATGCTAAATGCAAGTGCTATTTGAAATAACCATGAATAAAATAATATAGGGCGGATTTATAAGAATGGACACCTAGACCCGTTATAACCCCTATAGCAACATCCGACAAATAGGACTTTTTCCTAAATTTTTCACGAGTATAAACATTACTTAGATGGACCTCAATAAAAGGTTTGGCTATACCCAAAAGAGCATCTCTAATAGCAATACTAGTATGTGTATAAGCTGCTGGATTAATAATTATAGCATCGGTATTTTTTAAGGATAAAATATGGTCCACAATCTCACCCTCATGATTTGATTGGAAAAAATCGATATCTATCTTGGCCGTCTTGGCTATTAGCAATAATTCTTCATTTAAATCTTTTAAAGAAACATCACCATAGATAGATTTTTCTCTTTCACCCAAAAGAGAGAGATTAGGACCATGAATGATGTTGATTTTTTTATGTACGTTTTTCAATTCTAGTTAATAAATTCTTTAAAAAAGTTGTTTTCTTTTTGATCAAATTTTTCCGTAAGCTGCCAATATTACTATTACTGGTATTTGCCTGCTTACTATTATCTATCGAATTATTGTATAAAGAAGTAGTTAATTTCTTTTTCAATTCTTTTATTTTTCTTTGAACTCCTAAAGTTGAATCTGAGTTATTGATTGTTTTATATATTTCCAAAGCTTTTTCATATTTTCCTTGTTGAATATACAATTCAGCCATGGTCATTTCTTCCAAATGAGGGGTATCCAGAGGATGAGGATCCATACTCTCTATTGTTTTGATCCACTTAGTAAAAACATCATTGGTACTTACTACTTCAAACCCATCAAAATAGGAGTTTTTCTTAGGACCATTATTAGAAAAGGTCTCTTCCTTTTCATTAGCATTAAAAGATAGAATATCAGCATCCAAAAGACCACTTAATTTTAAATTTATTCGCTTTTCTTTAAAATCACTAACTATTGATTGTCTGGCTTTATCGATACCACCATCTATATAAAGATTATAAAGTTTTTTATCCTCTTCATCAAAATGAAAGACCGTTTGTAAATTATCAAAAGCCTTTCTAACATTTTCCTCGGAACCTTCTAAAAAACTTATTCTCAAAATAGTCTTAAGAGCGATAAGATTACCGGCAAGCTGATCAATGATTGGCCATAATTCATATTTGGCACGTGATATATTACCAATTGAATAATAATCTTTGGCCAACAAAACTCTGCCAGCATGAAAATCAGGATAATTGCGTAATCCATCCTCTAAAATACGAATAGATTCATTATAATAACCTCTTTTTCTAAATATTTCCGCAGGCTTAATAAAAGCCTTGGAACCTCGGGTTTGCAAAAACTTCTTCAATATAGATTGTTCAGTTGGAGTCAAAGACAAATCAATGACTAATTGTTCTAAATTTTCAACTGAAAGATAAAAAGGCTGATACAACTATAGTTCCTCCTCACCTTCACATTGGGTGACGCTTTCTTGATCTTTTGTTTTTACACTGATTGGAATCGAATCTGACATTAAGGGACCCGAAGATACAATTATGCTCCCCCCTTTAGTTACTCCATACTCCTGAGGTATATTTACACCAAATTTGGCCCGAATAAAACCACAACTATCGGTACACCTAAAGGCCTCCATAGTATCTATGGCCCCAACAATATTATAGGTAACAGCTACCTTTGGTTTAGGAGTACCATTGGCATCAGTTATACTAAGAACTACATTAATTTCTACCGTCCCCGTACCTGGACAAAGATCATCCAGACTGTCAGGTTTATCAGAAAGGTTAGAAATTTGCCAATTAGAATATTTAACACCTGTTCCATCACTAAGACTAGTTGGATCATAGACAGCTTTACCAGCTGGAGCCAGATAAGAACCGGTACATACTAAAGGACATACCAAAACCTCACTCACATCAGTAGATATTTTGGTCGGTCCAATATCAGGATCACTATCCCCCCTATCATCTTTGGTATATGGAGATAACTTACAAGCAGCGATAGTCAATATACATAGAAAAAGGATGTATATTTTCATGAAATCTCCTTATTTTATCTATCTTCCAGTTTCTAGTAACACTTATTAGTTCTATTCATCTTCGTTTTCATCATAATTTTCATCATCTTCGTTTTCGTCTTCGTTTTCCATGTCCTCGTCTTCGTTTTCATCATCTTCGTTTTCATCTTCGTTTTCATCTTCGTCTTCCATATCTTCGTCTTCTTCGTCCTCGTATTCGTTTTCCGTTTCCTTTGTAAAATCACGAGTTTTCTTGACGATTATACGAGGAGTAATAAAAATCAACAATTCACTTTTCGCATCTGATTTATTTGAATTCCGAAATAACACACCGATAACCGGTACATTCATGAGTACCGGAAAACCTTCGAAACTTTCCCTCTGAACCGTGGTATACAGACCTCCAATAACAATAGTGTCTCCGCTTTCCACCAACACTTTGGTTTTCGCGGTTTTAGAAGTCTTGGCTGAACCATCAGGCGATAACGATTGTTTGGAAATATTTATATCCAGAAAAACCGACCCATCAGCAGTTATTTTGGGAGTAACATTTAAATTGGTTGTTGCTTTTTTAGATATTAGTTTCCCATTTTGAGTAACAAATATTACACTTTCTTGATTTATTGAGGCCTGCTCATTATCTTGAACGGTTATCCGAGGATGAGAAATAGTCTTACTGGTACCATTAGCTTCTCCTAAATGAAGATTAAAATCGAGAGATATCAAATCGTTTAAAGCACCAAGGGTAACACCAAGAGCACCCTTAGAACCATCGATACCGTAATCCATAACCCAACCATGTACTATGCTACTGGGGAACGGCATGGCTGGAAACCCTCTAGCCGTATCATAATTTAAGTTTTCCCGCCATTGAACCCCGATATTTTTGGCAAAGGTTCTATCAGCTTCCACTATCCTAGATTCAATCAAGACTTGGGGATTTTCTATATCTAGTTTCTCAACCAAGGTTCGTACTTTAGATAAATGATTGGGTGTAGCTTCAATAATTAATGTATTAGTTCTGTTATCTGCATCAACTCGAGTACGATCATCATTCTTGGCAACTGATTTTAAAAATCCATCTACCCTTGATTTTATTTCCCCTAATCCAGCATAATTAATGTTCATCATCAATATCTTGGTCGGTAATAGCTTATCAGAAGACTTCTTAGCTTTCTCAAGAGCTTTTTTAGCGGAAGTAATATCTGCTAAAGTGGAAATTAAAATAATATTTCCTTTTTTCTCCATACCCAATTTATTTAATGACAAAACAAGATCCAAGGCCTGATCCCAAGGAACATTCTCAATTTTAACCGTAGTTTTTTTATTGGATATCCCAGAAGAGGAAGTAATCACATTCATATTACTAATTTCCGATATAAAGCGAAAGAAATAACCTAAAGGCATATCAACCATATCATAACTGATAAGTTTTCCTCTAAAATCCTGTTCTTCTTCATCTTCATAGCTACCTGTATCTATAAAGCTTTTTTGATTAACCAAGGGTTTATTAGTAACTTCTTCCTCTTTTAATAGTTCCTCGACATTAAAATCATCTTTAGCTTCGAGGTTAGCTATCTTATTGACAAAGGTACCTTCAATTTTAGCTCGATTATTACTACTACTAATGCTAGTGCTATTACCACTACCACCACCACTGCTACTTAAAAAGAACCGATCAGGATTTTCCACCACCAGTTTTAATTTAGAACCTTTTTGAAAAATATTTACCTGTCGTACCCCACGAAGACTGACAATAACTTGAACCGCCTGATATGGGCTTACCACTTGCTCCATCCGCACATAAGTAATGGCACTTGGAAATTCGCTAGTATCCAGTGGTCTGGTCATAATTTTGGGAATTATGGCATTTTTGATTAAAATTACCAATTCATGTTCAAGTGTGGCACTTAAAGAAAAATCAGCTGGATATTTAGCTAATATAATTAAACGAGAAAATGAACGAGTATGTTTAAAATCTATATTGGTGATTTTATTTACTGTCCCCCAAAAAGGTGGTTTGTACCATCTTCCTTTCCTCCTTATTTTATATTTAAGGTCCAATCCCGGATATTTTCCCTGACGAACAGTTTCATATTCATTTTCGCCAGAATTTCCGGCCCTATCCTCACTTTCATTAACATTATCTTGATCAGATTCAACCGCTCTTGATTTTCTTTTTGAGGCAGGAACCCTTGTTATATTATCCAAAATATCCCACGAATTTCTCCCGCTATTACTCTGATCATTATTCTGATTATATTGTTGATCATCATTTTGATCGTCATTTTGGTTTTGCTCCTGATCATTATTAGCTTCTCTTGCAGCAGCTTTGGTTCCTTTAGCGTACCAAGCCGGTCTACCCTTTCGCCCTGAAGCGCAACCAAACAGAATAGTAAGTATCAAAATTAAAAATATAATATTTAAACGATATATGAATCTCATTTGTTGTGTAATAATACTACTTAAACGCACCTTTTGCCCCCTTTACCAAAGCTAGTTTATGATCAATAAAGTAGGTTTTTTCGTCTGGACCCTTAATGCTTTCTCGTACTATCACAGTTTCTTTGAGAATTTTATGAACCTTACCATTATTCTTTCCTATCAGATCTCCTTCCAAAATAATAAATCCTTTATTTAGCGGGGGAGGACCTACCACTATAGCTTTAATGAAAGACTTGCTCCAAAATATTCCTAAAACCTTAAAGGAATCTAAATCAAAAAAGGTCGGATCGGGTTCAGCATCTGGATCTATCTCTACTAAACTTGGTTCAAATGGATCTAATTTTCCAATAGGATTATAAAAAGGAGCTTTAAGGGTAACGAAGTCCTCCATTTCAGCATCTATTTCAGTAAAATCTATTTTAATCTCTTCCTTCTTTTTCCCTTTTCCGCCTCTACCTCTACCCCTTCTACCTCTTCGCCTTTTTGAAGATCCGGCACCTTGATTTTTATTACCAATATTGGCAGCTAGGTTGATAGATTCCTGAGCTTGTAGGTCTATGTCAATTGCTAAAATAACTATCATCATTAAAAGAAAACTAGCCAATTTTACCCCCTACCCCTTCGACCCCTTCGTCCTTTTTTAGATCGGCCACCCTTTTTACTAGGATCATAGATATATGTCTCAAATTGAGTCTTAACTTGCTCAAAATATCTGGAAAAAATATTTTTGGAAGAACCAAAGCTTACTGTTTTAATCTTAAGAATTCTGTCTAACCTGGTAATACTATCAAAGAACATTAAAGTACTATCAAAGGTTCCTTTTAAATCTAATTTCATTGGATAAATGTTGTAATATCGGTTAGAACTAGTGTCTATTTTTAAAGGTTCAAAAGTCTCAATCTTAACCCCTACTTGTTCACTAGCCTCATCTAATTGTCTTATAAGTTTATCCATGGATATCGATTTGGGAAGTGACTTTTGTAAAAAAGCGATTCGTCTTTCCTCTATTTTAATTTCCTTCTGCAGTTTTTTCTTTTTTTTGACTAATAGATCTATCGCTTTTTGATCCACTCCCCTAGCAATTCTGGCTTCCTGTTCGGCAATTTTAGCGGTTAGCTCCGGGCGCACGAAATAGAAATAATATCCTCCTATAGCGGCAATGATAAAGAGTCCCCCTATCAGCTTAATTTGATTTTCAACTCCCTTCCATTGTTCTAAACCATTATTAATTGAATCTACCAAACTCATAGTGGACCTACTCTTTTATTACGGTATTCATGGTAATCATGAATTTATTCTTATGCTTTTTTTGCCTTTTTATGCTCTTCAACTGTATTTTTTCAAAATAGATATGCCTTTTATCTAAAGCTGACTCTAATTCATCTTCCAGCTTAGAACCTTCAATTGTTTCTTGTTTGGACTGAATAACGTTGGTTAAAAGTTCGGCTATATCAGTTGGAGTAACCGCAAAACCACTCAATTCAACAAAATTCTTTTTGATTGTAATTTTATCGTACCACACATCTCGAGGAGTATTGATTTGAATTTTGGCCAGCAATTCCACCGTGTCTGTGCGACCAATGTATAACTTCTTTAAAGAACTAATCTGTTCTTTTAAACTCTTTAACTTACTTGATAATTTACTGTTTTCTTTTTTTAAACGATCATGCTCCTTTATTTTCTTTTCTACTTCGATGATGATCCGTTCATTCTCCTCAATAGTAGCCTGTAAACTCATTTGATCATATACCATAATTACAAAAACAAGGATCAGTGCTACTACCGCTACAAGAACTTCTTTGATAAACCAAACTATACCCTCATAAGTTGGGCTAGTAAGAAAATTAATTTTAATCATGACTTTCTACTTCTCTTTCTTCATAAATTTGATGAGAATCTGCCCAGTCATCCCTTTCACGCATTGCTAATCCCACAGCCACCCCTACCAGATGCCTTAGGGCTTCAATCTCTTCTTCATCAAAACGCGATGGAATCTTTACTTTACGAAAAGGATCCACATACTCTGTTGGTATCCCCAACTGACTTTCTATTATCTCTCTTAATCCCCTTAATTTACTACTTCCACCGGTGATGAAAATCCGTTCAATTCCCATTTCAGGATTAGTAGAAGAGAAAAATTCAAAAGATTGCTGAACACCAACTAAAACCTCCTCACAAAGTTCACGAATAATCTCTGTTAGATCTTCAGGTATAGTATCGCCAATTTTAAGGTTTTCGGCTTCGTCAAAATTCATACTTAATTTAGAAGCTATAGTTTCAGATAAAGCAATACCTCCCTTAATTATTTCTCGATTAAAAAAAGGCGCTCCATCCACCATAATATTTACATTAGTAGAGGTTGCTCCTATATCAATCAGAGCGACCACACCATCTAATTCATCACTATAGTTATACTCAAACATATTGTTGGTGGCTATCACATCTGAGTCTACACAATCCACCTTACCACCAATCTCCACCAGTAAATTGGTGTAATCAGCTACAATATCTTTTTTGGCGGAAATTAATAAATAAGGCTCTCTTTTCATGTCATCCAGCGCCCCATCGATAGGAACAAACCTCATTTCACAATCACTGATATCGTATGGAATATACTGTTCCGCTTCAGAATACAGAGTATCTAAAACTTCTTCATCACTTAGACCCTCTAAATTAAGATAGATCCTTTTAATAACGACTGATTTTCCACCTACGGAAGTAACCAACGGAATTCTATTTTCCGCGATTCCTATTTTTTCAAAGGCTTCTAAAATTTTGGCTCTTACTCCTTCACGATTGGGTATAAGAGAATCTTCCGTTTCCGCTGCATCAGCTGGATTTGGAATTGGTAATGCCTCAACTGCATCCAAGGAAAAACTACTTCCGGATTTTTTCAGTTTTACCAATTTTACATAGGCCGTCCCAATATCCACGCCTATAACATCATGCGGAAGAAACCGGTCAATTATGGTATCAATCACGGATTTATCTGACACTGATCCCCCCTTTTTAAATCCGTTACTGCCACGACTTTTAAAAACTAGAAAAACAACTTTTAATATGGATTTATTATTATTTTGTCAAATTTGTATAGTAATGTCAAGAATTTGACACCTGAATTATATTCAGATAATATCATCGCCCATGGATGTTGGTACTCTGACAACAAATTTTATTTTTTATTTTCTTATTTTTTCTTTAGGAGCAAGTATTGGAAGTTTTTTAAATGTTTGCTTTTTCAGAATGCCTATAAATCAATCTATTTTATACCCTCCTTCCCATTGTAACAACTGTGGATGGAAATTAAACATCCTCCAAAATATACCCCTTCTCAGTTATTTATTTACCAGGGGACGCTGTGCAAAATGCCATGAGTCCTTTAGCCCCATTTACCTTATAAATGAATTTATAATGGGACTTGGCTTTCTTTTGATTTATCAACTTTATCCATTTTGGTCCTCTTTGGGTATAGATATTTTCCACCTAGCAACTTTTATCCAACATACTACATTACTTTTTTTCTTGTATTGTATTGCTTTAATTGATTATAGATATTTAATCATTCCTGATAAATTATCTTTTGCAGGTATAATATTGGGAATGCTCATTAGCCCATATACCAATATAGGGTTTACAACTTCCTTAATTGGAAGTATCGTAGGTTTTCTTTGTATTTGGGTTATTATCTATGCCTACTATTTTATCACTAAAACATGGGGCATGGGATTTGGTGATGCAAAATTATTAGCTCTTATTGGTGCCTATTTAGGGGGATCAATAGCAATTACAACCCTTTTTTATGCCTGTATTGTGGGTTCAGTAATAATGATTATAGTGATGTTAGCTACTAAAAGATCTTATAAGAAGGAGTTCCCTTTTGGTCCTTTTATCTCAATGGGAACATTGTTTGCTTTATTTGCAGATCCCTTTTTGTTTCGTTTTTCAGATACTTTAAGAACGCTAATCTCAATGGTTTTTTAGATTTTGCAATCTGCATATTAGATTTATATTTGGGTTTAGAATTTGATTCATATTTGTATTTAGATATTAGATAAGGGAAAAATTTTATGTCTGATCAAGAAAGAATTAATTTTGTTGATGTTAAATCCAGCTTGAACTGGGACGAATATTTCATGTTACAAGCAATGATTGCCAGTTACAAAAGTAAGGACCCCCATACCAAAGTTGGTTGTGTGTTCGTTGATGAAAACAATCATCAGATAACCATGGGATATAACGGTACTGTAGCGGGAATAGATGAGAGCCTAATACCTTGGGGAAATAACAAAGATGTTTCTTTAGAATTTCAAAAATATGGGTACGTTGTTCATAGCGAAGCCAATGCAATATCTCACAGTAACAAAAGTTTAAAAGGAGCGAGAGCATACGTCACTTTGTTTCCTTGTAATGAATGTGCCAAATTAATCGCTAGTCAAAAAGTTGACTCAATTATATATCTATCTGACAAATACAGGGACACCACGGAGAATAAAATAGCCAAACGTATCTTTGATATGTCAGGAATAAAATACCGTCAACTAGAAATACAAACTAATATTATACATCGATTACAAGATTATCTATTATCTTTAATGTCAGACGTTTAACATATGTTTAATATAGATTTTACGTTTAAAATAGGTTTTATTAATTTACGAGATTTTTAGGAGTCAAATAATGCCAGATTACAAAGTTGCTGATATAACTTTAGCCGATTGGGGAAGAAAAGAAATCAACATTGCCGAACAAGAAATGCCCGGACTAATGTCAATAAGAGCTAAATTTAAAAATGAAAAGCCCTTAAAAGGTGTAAGAATATCGGGTTCTCTACATATGACTATTCAGACAGCTGTTTTGATTGAAACACTGGTTGATTTAGGCGCTAATGTTAGATGGGCCAGCTGTAATATTTTTTCAACCCAGGATCATGCGGCGGCATCTGTCGCAAAAGCAGGTATCCCGGTATATGCTTGGAAAGGAGAGACACTAACTGAATATTGGGAGTGCACCTTAAAAGCCTTATCTTTTCCAGATGATAAAGGACCCCAATTAATAGTTGACGATGGTGGCGATGCTACTTTAATGATCCACAAAGGGAAAGAATCAATAGAAAATCCTGACCTATTAAATATTGACGCTAATGATCCAGAAGACATGGTAGCCTTGAAACGTGTTCTAAAAAAGGCACAACTTGAGAATTTAATTAATTGGGACGATTTAGTAAATGAATGGAAAGGTGTTTCAGAAGAAACAACTACTGGGGTTCATAGGCTGCTCAAAATGGCTGAAGATAAAGAATTACTAGTACCAGCTATTAATGTAAATGATGCTGTAACCAAGTCCAAATTTGACAATTTATACGGCTGTCGAGAGTCTTTAGCCGATGGTATAAAAAGAGCTACAGATGTTATGATTGCAGGCAAAAAAATAGTAGTATGTGGTTATGGTGAAGTTGGAAAGGGTTGCGCTCAATCGATGAGAAGCTTTGGAGCTAGAGTAGCGGTTACAGAAATTGACCCAATTTGCGCTTTACAAGCTGCAATGGAGGGATTTGAAGTTACAACTGTAGAGGATGCCTTAAAAGATGCCAATATCTATATTACCACTACCGGAAATTTCAATGTTATTACGGCTGATCACATTAAAAATATGAAAGATCAGGCTATTGTATGTAACATTGGGCACTTTGATAATGAAATTGAAGTTGCAGGATTGGAAAAATTGGAGGGAGTAAAAAAGTTAAATATCAAACCTCAGGTAGATCAATATTTCTTTCCTGATGGTAAATCGATATTTTTACTGGCCGAAGGACGGTTGGTTAACTTAGGGTGTGCTACCGGACATTCTAGCTTTGTCATGTCGAATTCTTTTGCCAATCAAGTTCTGGCTCAAATTGATCTATGGCAAAACCGTGATAAATACGACAAACAAGTTTATCTTTTATCTAAAAAACTAGATGAGGAAGTTGCTCGCCTACATCTTGATAAGTTAGGAGCCAAATTAACTAGATTAACCGAAGAACAAGCTAAATATATCAATGTTCCCATCGATGGGCCCTATAAACACGATAACTATCGCTACTAAGATAATTAGATTGCGATGAAAAAAAGCTGCATTGGATCTTAGATGCCGAAAGGTGTATTTCATTCAATAAGCGATTGACTTAACGATACTGGTTTGCTAAATATTAGGCTCTACATATGGTGCCCGTAGCTCAGTTGGCAGAGCGCAGGATTGTGGTTCCTGATGTCGAGGGTTCAAGCCCCTTCGGGCACCCCATTTTTTCTACAATTTTTACACTTGTTTTACCCTTGTTAAGTATCTAAAAACAACCATTGGGTTTGATCCGTAACATTGTGAATCAATTAAATAAATAAAGATTTTGTGCTTGTCTTTAAAAACAAGAAATTGATTCAAGTTAAATTAGAATAATTCAAGCCTATAACCACCTGATTACACCTATATATTATATTATTTTTGTCGACTCCTTATTATTATAATGGTTTTGCCGATGAAGTTAATAGGGAAGAAGTCTTTAATAATCCGCATACTATCCGTATGGATAAATGGTGGAGTTTATCTAAAATGGGAGTAATAATGGATATTTATGAGACTGTCCCACCTTTTGCATAACTCCTGAAAAATTAAAAACTTCCAAAAC
>CAZJDM010000013.1:0-46737 GCA_964544765.1 uncultured bacterium | reverse complement strand
GGCTTACTTCTCTCCCAAAGTACCAACTGCTCAAACCAAAAATGAGCGGGTTAGTACCAAAGTATCCAGCCCCTTTACCATCCAATATTGGGAGCAAGTGGTAGAGGTCCCTTTTAGTCCAGGTAGCTATGATCCGCTACAAGACGCTTCTCTTGTTGAAAACTTACCTCCCATCGCCAAAGGTCCGTTACTGCATTACAACTGGATAAAAGGAGAACGCCAAATAGCAGAAGACCCTCACAAACCTGTTGGGTTGGGTGTCCGGCAAATTGTTTTTGATACTACTGTGGGGAAGATCAAATCTATCGCCAGCTTTTACAACAAACAGGTGATGCCAGAGAAAATGCTTAGGGGTGAAACCAAATGGTTACAACATCATCTAACGAGGAATAAGTCGGTTTGGTGTGCGGATGATATTGTGCAGTTCATTAACAATATTGCTGTACTTACCGCCACCCAAGTAGTCTCAACATTTTTAACTAAGCCACCTTATGGCACCCTTGACTTAGAAGAAAAGACTGACAGGCTGATAACCTTTCTTTGGGCCTACTTTGCCGATGATAAGGACGTAAATAGAGTAGCAAAGGCATTCATTAAGCACTACTTCTGCGTGGATGAGCGAGTATTTAGGAATCGTCCTGACCTTTGGAAGAAGTTGCTGAGCTTTTGTCGTCGTTGCGGGGATCATTTCTTCTACGCTCGCAAGAGAGGTGGTGGAACGAGAGTGTTCCTGCGAACAACATGTCTTGTTGATAGGGGGAGTCATATATGACCAAGCTATCTATTAAGCAAAGGAGCATTTGTAAAAAAATGGAGCGATCCCACCGTCAGCTTCAGGTTTTTTTAGCTGGGGCTGGCTGCGGTAAAACTGAAACACTCAAACACTTTGCACAGGAACAAGCAAAAAGGGGAAAACGGGTATTGCTCTTGTCATTTTCCAATACGGCTGTTAGAGAGTTTGAAGACCGAGGTGCTTCTGCTTCTTTTGGCAGTATCAACCTGGTTACTTCAACCATACACAGTTTTTCATGGCAAGGTTTAACGGGTCATTGTGCAGGGTTGCCCATTCCCAAAAATGATGTAGGGTTTCTTGGCTACCAGCAAGACTATGTTGTACCTCCTAAGCCGATCTTTGTTGATAATGACGAGGATAAGGGTGCTGGTAAGCGGTTAAAAAAGCTAGTAGAAGAGCATGAACTCCAGGGTGATAACTTGCCAAGTAGGTGCCTTAAATATCTCAACAAGATGTTTACCGATAACCAGAAACCTAATTGGCTTGTTAGAGAGGGTAACGATCTACTCAAGTTGATTGATCTCTATTGCCAGTGGAAGCAAGACAGCCATGTTATTGACTATAATGATATGGTGGGCCTGTTTTGGGCGGTTCTCAAGTGCGATCCAAAGACCCGAAAGCAATTGCCGAGCTGGGATTGGATTTGTGTTGATGAAGCTCAAGATGTTTGCCAGAGGAAGTTTGATATTATTCGTTGGATTACTTCCCCCGAGACAAAGTTGGTTATCGCTGGAGATCCATGTCAGTGTGCTTACATCTTTGCAGGTGCCAAACTGGACATATTTGACTGGCTGGTTGACTCCTACAAAAGGAACTTTGCAAAGTACACCTTATCCACAAGCTATCGTTGCTCTGGTCCCATTTGCGCCCTTAGTAATGCGATTACCAAGAAGCTACCTACCAAGTTCAAAACTAAAATAAAATCGGCTTATGCAGCCAAGGTCATACCTTTACCCAAAATTGTTTTTCACAGAGATCTTAGAGGTGAAGTAATAGTTGTACAGGCGATACAGCATTTGAAGCAGGACAAGCACCTTAACTACAGTGATGTTGCGGTTCAAAGCAGGGTTGTGAAGCATCAAAGGGACATAAAAGCATTATGCAAGGAACTCAGTAAAGAAGGTATCCCATTTATGACAAGTCATGATGAAGAAGAGCTACAGATAAAGATCTTTCTTACCCAGAAAGCGTTACTGGTAGGGTCAAAAAAGAGCAGTCAAGATGACTTGTATGAGGTCCTAACCAAGCTATTTAAACTCAACATGAAAGAAGCGAAATCGCTTTGCTACTCCAACCAACATAGCAATAAAAATCCAAACCTGGTTGTGGAACTTCAGCAAAAGGCGAAGTCAAACTATCAAGCTATACTGAAGCACCTATTGAGGATGATGGAAAAGCACAAGTGCAAAGTTCAATATGTAGGAGAGTTCTTTGCTCGCTACAATTCCATATCTGAGATGGAGAATAAATGGAAAGATGAAGTTGAAACCTTTACTGACCATTTAGATGTGGTCAAAATTATAACCATCCATAAGTTCAAGGGCAGACAGAGAGAGGCTATTATCATTTTAGATGTTAGTGATGGCTCAATACCACACCAAACACCTACAATAGCTCACAACAAAAATGAGGAACGTTCGTTGCTGAATATCGCAGTGACAAGAGCATCCAAATATCTGTTAATGTTCTGTCAGCAAAAAGGAGCTTCAGGCATCCAGTGCTTATCTCCCTATCTATATGAGCTGCTAGAAAAAAAGGAGGGGTATCATAGTAGCCAGTTTTTTGATGTTGTTGTAGCAGAAAGTAGTTTGGATTGGTTTAAAGGGAGCTAGTGTAGGACTACACCATGAAAACTTTTGCCTTTAAACTTTGAAAGTGGAGCTACCATTAGCTCAAAAATCATTTAATGTCCCACCATACCTTCTTATGGGTGGGGGTACTGTTATAGTAAATTAGAGGTGGGAAATTGGGGCTAAAATCGACACTTCAGAGCCTTAAAAACCATTAAAAAGCACTCAAATCGAACGAATAAAGACTCTCCAAATGCAAAAAAGGTGGTTGGCCGTACTACCAACGGCAGAACCCTTCCTTCGTGAAAATCAATAGTTCAGAAGCATTTTACCCCATGATGTCGATGCTCAGATTTTTACGTTGTCTAGGTGCTAGCATTGCTCTTAAAGCTATTTTATTTGGCTAAAACAGTTCAAAACAGCTTCTAGGCCTTATTGAATCCCATCCAGTATATTTATGTATACCGGGAATCATTTGACCATTCTCTAGGTGTGGGAACCAATCAGGATAGCAATATTTGTGTTGGTTGTTACCTCCGTGAAAAAAACTCCTCATACTTTTTGGGCTGGCCTCCCATTTTGACCACCAGCTAACCGCTGCATAGCAAGCATTACAAATTCAATTTTTCCCTGCTTATATTAATACAGCATCATGTTGATGCACCATTAACCATTTTGGAGGAAGTTATGAAAAGCAAAAGTGACAGCAAGAGATGGGAATTGCAAAAGTTTCTACAACAAAAGTTTGGTAGTCAAAGTAGAGCTGCTCAAGATTTGGAGATCGGTGAAAGGAAGTTAAGTCGGTTTATCAATCGGCTTCAAGAACTTGGAGAAGAAGATTATTCAATGCTCCAATGCACTTTACTAGAAGATTGTTCAGTTAGGAAAACAAACAAACTTATGAAGTAGAAAGGGGGGCTAAATGATTAAACCACTGTTGACAGTAGAACAAGCGGCAGTTGTTTTAAAAAGCAGTGTATTAGAAGTGGGCTTCATTCTCACTAGATTCGGACCGAGAGATTTCCATATTGAACTATTAGGGGTTCATTCAGCTATTAGTTCTAGTTCCTTGGTATTAAAACGTAATGACGGACCTAACAATATAATTAGGTATACAGGTCATTCCTTTTTTGAGCAAAGAAGGCTGGGGTGGGAAAATGAACAACATCAGTTTATCCGAGGGGATGCTGCGTATAAAAAGTTTTTCAAACAGCACTCTACTATTGAGATACCTTTTGATGAACCAATGTTAATAGTGGCAGGTGTCATAGAAGAACTGCTGAGGATGGATTTGGGTTGTGCGGTTGCCTTTATATACAGTTCTGACCAAGTTAAAGCAAAAGCAGACCCGGAAATCCTATCTATGTATTATGGAAATCATCTTGTAATACCTATAGATGAAAGGCATCTATCTCACGAGCAACTATTTTACATGGAGGAGTTTGCAGGGCATAAAGCAATGGCAGAACTCTTTTATGGCAAAGTATACCAAAGCGTGAGAAGTAGCTGCTTGAAAACAGACTGCTAGTTAAAGTAGGCATTACTTTCAAGAGGTATCCAAAACTTTTTCTTTTAAAGTTCGGATGCCTCTTCCTTTCAAACATTTTTAGAAGGTATGTGACCTGGCAAAGTATCTTGAGATGGGTGCATTACTGTTTATTGGCTATCTCACACCATGCTTTTTTAGGAATCGAGATAAACAGGACTGACTTACCCCGTAACGGTCTGCTACAAATGTAATGGTAGAACCATTAGCAATAAGAGCTTCAATCTCAGGGCGATATTGATCCAATTTACTCTTGCCAGGTCCACTTGGCCGACCAAGTTTTTTACCGGAAGCCTTTCTTGCTCGAAGGGCTTCTTTGGTTCGGCTACTTATGAGATCCCTTTCAATTTCAGCAGCCATAGCAAAGGCCATAGCGATAATTTTACTTTGGATGGTATTCTCCAAGCTCCAATTACCCTTGACAGCAAAAATGTTAATCCCCCTTTGAGTGGCAATACTGAGTATCTCCATACACTCAAGCATAGAGCGGCCAAGCCGAGACAATTCACTGACGATAATGTTATCTCCTTTGCCAAGTTCATTCAGCAGAGCAGCAATTTTTCGTTTGCCCCAAGGCACTTTACCAGAAACCTTTTCCTCCACAAATTGAACTTGTCCGAGGTTGCGTTGGTTAGCAAGCGTTAGAATGTCAGCTCTATTTTTCTCAATATCCTGATCTACGGTAGACACTCTCAAATAGGCTCTGGTTTTTGACTGCAAATTACCCCTCCTTTCGCTCTTATTCATGGTCATGCGTGAAAACCCATAAAATAGACTTATTGGCTGGAGAATAGCAGCGGAATAACAGTGAGTTTCTGGCATGAAAACCAGTCTGTTAAAGGAACGTTTTTAAGCATGATCGAGATCCTTTTCAGTTGGGATACCCTTCAAGTGAAATATACCCCAAAAGAAATGAAGCCACCTGCTGTTTGAGAACATCTCAAGTATGCGAGCAAGGGTAGCATTGCCATCTCCACTCCATATATCCAAAGCAATTTGTAGTAAAAGGTACTCTCCACCGCTGAGATAACCCCCTTCTTTTAATAGCTCATCAGGAGGCAAGCGTAACTGTGGTTGCCTAGCATCAAAGATAAAAGTTAGTAGGCCTTGATGTTGTCTACCCAAGGTTAGTTTAATGGCATGTAGTTTGACTTCTTCCTCTGATGTAGGGTTTTGCCAATGTATTTTCTGTTTCAAAGTAGCCTCCATATTATTGCTTCACTTCCTGTACTCTCAGTTGATAGGAGGGTGGTTTACGGTTTTCAATGGTATCAATAGCTCCCCATTCTTCAGCGTCAATAAGAGCAGGAATAACTTCATCATCCCATACCTCGGTATCGAAATACTCACAAAAAACGATTAGACCAGGCACTTTGTCAGCCCACCCTGATGCTTTTGCCCATTCTATAGCGGCTTCTTCATCAATACTGGTTCTGCCTCGAACATGCTTTAGGCAGATTTGATATTGGTCGTGCATCACGGTTTTCTCATCTGTACCAGGCTTAGTTTTGTCTCCATGCTTATCTACAAAACCAGTTAGAGCTTCTTTGACCAATTGAAACTCCTCCTTAGCTTCAGCTAAAGCCTGTTTTGCCTCCTGATACTCTTTGACTCTTTTTACCAGGGTTCTAGCTTGCATCTTACTGAGACGAGTATTGTTCTCCGCTTCAGTGGGTTTTAGTTTTATGACTCGTTGTTTTTTGAGCATGTTATAACTCCTTTCTTAAAGTTTAGTACTCTGAGCAGTGCATAATAGTCATGACTCGGTTACCATCTTCCAAAAATCCCATGTACTGAGGATCGTAATAGTCGATCTTGAAATAGTAGCTTTGACCATTAACGGACACAGAACCAAAATCATGTTCTCCATAAGGATCATTGTCCTCATTAAATGAAGTAAAAGACCTTATAGCGGTGATTATTGCTTCTCTGTCGGCTGAATGGATAACCATTGGAGTCATGACAACCTTACCTCCGATAAAAGTTTGCCGGAATAGATCGTTCTTCTTTCTGATAGTGGTTGTTTTATCATTCATGATCGGCCTCCTTTTTGATATAGAAGACATTGGCAATGCTCTGTTTATCGGTTTGATGGCCATATCCATCATGGAGAGCTAGTCGCCACGCTAAACCATTATCAAGTTCGGTAGAGGTCCAAACAGTATCAATAGTAAATCGCATATCACCAAGTTCTCCATTGTCGATAAGAGCAATTAGTTCAGCTCTACTTGGTAGTTTGTAGCCAGCATGAACATTGTTAATGGCATCCCACCAATTGGAACTTTCACTGACCCATACGGTAGGGCCTGCGTTTGAAATTTCTGTTGGGGTTTCATCGGCTGTGGAAGCTGGTTTAGTTGTTTTGGTAGGGCAATTTAGTGACTGCTCTGGTTCTTGTGTTGCCTTTGAAGCGGTTTCTTCATGATTTTTAGTTTGGCTTTGATCTTTGATTGATAGCTCCTCAATGGAGCCACAGCCAATGACTAAAAGTCCTAACAGCATGATTAAAATAATATTGTTCATAATAACCTCCTAAGCTGCTGTTTTGAACTTGGGTACTGACTTTTTGCAGCTTCTGCACTTGCCGTTAAAGCACTTGTGTTTGTCTCCACTGACTTTGCAGGTACTTTTTTCAAGCCATTGGTCAAACAGAGCTTGTTCCTGGGGGCATAATCTAAGGTAAAGAAAACCTACTTCGCTGTAGGTTCCATCCTGTAGCCAATCAATAAGCACTATTCTCTTGATTGGTCGAATGGCTCTCACTCTCGCCAAATAGAAGAAATGACCCCACTTGGCTAGAACCAACGATCCAACTTTGATCCCTGGTTGCAGCTTGGGTAGAACATGGTTTGATGTTGTTTTGTTTTTAGCCATGATGATCTCCCTTTGTGTCTGATGGTTTTTGTTTCTTGCTGATGCCAAGGAGCTTCAGCAATTTGTTAATACCCTTGACGATAATGCTGTCCTGGTCACATGATTTTTCAACCTCTTCAAAGAAACTGTTCCAGAACTTATCATCACAAGGTTTGCAAACTCCTCCATTGAGCTTGCTGGTAAGGCTTCCACACTCTTTACACCTTCCTGGCGTGGTTTCTTCATCACTCATAAGCACCTCCTCTCGTTAAAAGGTTAAACAACGGCTTGGCTGTATACCTCCAACCATGCTCATTTAAAAGTAGAACGCCCAGCCACAACAAAGTGACCAGGCGTTTAGATGATGTGAAAGAACAATGGGGTTTACCGTATCAGGTGGTAGTTTGAGGTTTCCTTAGGAGGTTACTCTTGATACGATCTAAAGTATCGTCAACCACATATCTGACTAGATACCTTTCATCTTTTAATGGCTCCAAAACCTCAGCTCTGTACCATTTGCTTTCTGGCTCATACCAGGCTTCAACCACCTCTCCATCTTTGTACTCGACCTTCTTTTGCTGTTTGTTGTTCGTGAAACTGTTAAGCATAAACTTCCTCCATTACAACTGATTAAAACAATATGCGTCCATCAATGCCCTCCATCGTGAAGGACATTAGCTATTAAAAGGTTTGTAAGTAGGGGTTAATAGCTAGCTGGACGCAAGCCATATAGTAAAACTGTACATGATTTTGGCTGTTTCTGCAACCTTGAGCCAGCCAATATATCATGTAGTATCAAGTGGTTATAGTTTTTTCTTGACATTTAGCAGCATGGTGAGACTAGCGAAATATTTTCCTGGATTTTGGGGCCAAAAACGGGGTGATTTTCCGATTTTCTGGCTAGGGTAAAAGTGAGAGAAGCGAGTTGACCAACTTACAGCGAGTTACAATAAGTTACAATGGCAACCTATCAGATTTCCTTTCCCTTGAAATAAGGCTCATATAGACGATTTTTGGACTTCGAAATGGCAGTTACAGCGAAAAACTGAGGTTGACCATACAGGGCTACTTCCTCCATTGCTTGTTCTACTACTATGTGGCTTTCTTGTATTTTGGCTGTAACTCATAAGCAAATTCATCTGACCCACGTCGCAGTGGGCTTTTAGCAGGATATAGTTGTCGCTGTAACTTATTGTAACTCGCTGTAACTTAGGCTTCTGAATTGAGTAATTTTCCCTTTAACTCTTCCGGCGTAAGGATTTGAGTATCTAGTAGCTCAATACCATTAATGGCATTGGAGGTAGGGTCAATCTTGAAGTCAAAAGTAATAGTAAAGTAGAGTCGTTTTCCACGTTGACCCAGGCGACCTTCAGTTACCGTTAGCAGGTCTTCATCTACCAGTTCTTGTACCAGTATTCGTAGGTTTTCCCTGTTGGCTGCGTCAATTCCTACCTTTCTGGCCTTCTGTTGGATCTCCTTATAGCAAAAATCTTTGCGGTCCCCCTTGCTTTCCTTTTCACGTTGAACTAGGCAACAGACATCTAATACCTTCTTAGCTCGTAGGCTAAGATCATTGAGACTTGAAGAAAGGATACTCTTTAGGTATTTGTAGGTGGTGGTATAATCAACAAGGTCACATTCGATATATTCTACCTCACTATCCTTTTTAACTGGCTTCTGGTATTGCCGGAAGAAAGCTACTGCTTTAATAAGAGAGAGGAACCTTGCCAAATCCCTTCTGTGTTTGGAACATCGGGCCGGAAACAATAGATGTTCCGCATAAGGGATATCAACTTCAAGTGGTCTTAAAAGTCTTTGAGTGTTCTTCACCAAGACTTTGATCTCTTCTCTTTTGGGTTTGGTCTGTTTCCAAGCTCGGGTCTGTTGGTACAGCAAAGCATTTTTTACCTGTTCAGACTGCCTAACGCTCTCGTCACTAAAAAGGATCATTAGACGAGAAGTGTTTTGAGGATCAATATCGGCAGGAGTTAAGTTGGTAGTAATGAGGAAGCTGGCTTTGATTGTTTTTTCACTATCAAAGGTGGTAAACTCTCCGGTAGTTTCATCCTTGCCAACATAAATACGATTAAGTTTACCCTCGCTTTGCATGATTCTAATGGTGTAGAGGACATCTTCAGCCCCATCTAGTTCACTAATGACGATCAACTTTTGCTGTAGGTCTTCTTCAGCTAAGTAGTTAAAGGCTTGAGCAGAACTTGAGCTAATGGTAATTACCTGTTCATCAGGAATTACATTAATCACCTGATCGGCTATAAGGCTTTTACCACTGGCAGGCATTCCACTGATTAATACATGAGACTGCTGTTCCATTAGGCGAGTGAGACAGCATAAAAAGGTAATAATTGCATTGTCGGTTTCACCAACTAACCCCAGGGTTTTAAAAGAATCGGCAAGGACATCAATACAGTCGTTACGTTTTAAAAGAGCTAAGGCTGCACTCCTCTCTTTATCTGTTATGGTCGGCTGGCTGTCGGTGCTATCAGAAGGTGATGACGAATTGAACTGCCTCCTCAGTTCATCAATCCGCTTACGCATGTCTCGACTTTGCTTAAAGCTAATAGGTAACCGTTCCCTCATGGCCCTGATATAATCTTCGGTTTCTAAATCGGGTCTTCTGGCAATCTTATTAATGATATCTGTTACCTTCTCACCAATAACTTTCTCATCACTAGGGACAGCTTCAATGGACTTCAATATATTAAGTTGCGGTAGGTAGAGCGATTTATTGATGCAATCCTTAATATCATCTAATGTGGCACCTGCTATTAAACAATCATTCATGTCTTTGTGAGGAAGAGTTACGAATTTGCAACGCTCATAACCAAGCAGTAGAGCCATTTTGTTTGCCCCCGTACTGCCAACTTGGTCATTATCATAGGCCAAAAATACCGTTTTAACAGTGTTAAAGTAGTCCTTCCACTCCGGTTTTAGGTTGTTCCCGCCCAAAGCAAAGCTAACCGAAGGAAGGTCTAATTTATAGGTACAGGCAGCCAATACATCCATTTCCCCTTCAACCACCAGCACTTCTTCGATATTAGCAAGTGCATTATAATTGTAAAGGTAGAAACCAGCATCCTTCTTTTGGAACATGACCGATTTATCCTTACTTCGACTTTTGACATTCAGAACCTGAGTACCTTTAAAGTAGGGGAATGTATAAATGATATATCCCTCTTTGTTACAGTAGCATCCAATCATAAATCGCTTGATGATGTCGGGACTAATTTTGCGATCTTCTATTAACCACTTTAAATAAAGGGGGTTGCTCATAAGTGTATTATGATTTTTATGAGCCATATCGGTATGGGGGGAAGATAAAGTTACGATATTATCACCCCCGTAGAGCTTAATGCGGGCTTCATGGTAAGTGGTTCCAGTAATTTTAGATTCTAAGCTGACCGGGTCTTTAGCATGAGTTCCGCAGCTATAACATTTGTAATATGCCTTATCATTGTTAGGCTGTTTGTACTTTCCGCATCCTTTATGGTTGCAGCAAGGTGATGGTTCAACCTTCCATAATCCACTACCTTCTCTTACTAAACGAGCCTTCCCTTCCAAGTAGGAAAGTAAATCCATAGCACCTCCTTATCGTTAAAGTTGAAAAAGTTATAATGGCATTATCAACCCTGGCTATGGGATTTATCCTATGTTGTAGGTAAATAATTGAGATGATTTGCCACTAAGACGGGGCTAAAGCCTTCTGCTACAAGGCTTAGTTTGATATTTGGATGTTGGTACTATACACGTCCTCGCATATCAATACAACAGATATGTTGACTGAGCAAAAGTGTGTGAGGTACGTCAAACAGTCTTCTGACAGTTTTGATGCTGTTTTGCTGCTAGCAATGGTACGGTGGGTAATTAGTTGTGGAGGATTGATCCATCATCACATCCAACAGTCTATTATCTAAAGTAAAAATTGATGTAACCCCCAACCTATCTTGACATTTCCAACTAAGGATATAAGTTAAGGATTATACTCTCGACAAATTGATGTCAACTTGATGATTCGAGAAAGCAATTATTGAACCTTTGTTTGAGGAGCAAACAGCAAGGAAAAAATTTATGAGTGAAGCCAAAGATAACACTTCTCCATTTGAAGAGATACTTGAATGGAGTCAAGATAAACCAACATGGCAAAGAGATGCTTTACGTAGACTTTTAGTAACCGGAGAACTGTCAACGAAAGATATTAATGAATTAGAGGTAGTCCTTCGCCAATCGAATGATCTTCTTTCTACTAAATCAACAGCAATTCCATTGGCACTGCCACATATACCAAAAAGGGGTTTAACCAAGAACAACTCTCTAACTGTTAAGAGAATCTTCGATAACGAGAATGTTAACGCTATACCAAATAATCAAGAGTTAAGATTCTCTGCTTCTGGGTTAAGTGCCATCTATGGTGATAACGGCTCTGGTAAATCAGGATATGGAAGGGTATTAAAAAGAGTTTGTAGGGCTAGGATGCCTGGGAATACCATTAAACCTAACCTGTACAAGAATCAAAACGAAGTTACAACCAAAGCCTGTATTGAATATGAAATTGAGGGTAATGATTACACAGCTAATTGGGTTGAGGGACAAGAAGTTGATGAGGTGCTTTCAAATATAACATTTTTTGACTCCGATTGTGCTGAGGTACATGTAGACAAGGAAAATGATGTAGCTTTCACACCATACAATATAAAAATGATAACAGAGCTAGCAGATGCCTCTCAAACCCTAAAGGAGAAAATCCAAACTGAAAAATCCCAGGTAAAGGCACGTATTCGGAAGCTAAACATAAATGAAAAATACAAGGGTACTGTTGCTTACGATTACATCAGAACCATAAAATCTAAGTCCGATAAGCTGTTACTAGACCGTCTATGCACAATAGACGAGAAAGACACCAATCGCCAAGAAGAATTGGCAGGTCTTCTTTCAAAAGATTCCATTGCGGAAGGAAAGAGGATTGCTTCAGAAATCCTCACTTTGAAAGGGCTTTCCACCAGGGTTGGTAGTATGGCGGTAGAACTCAGTGATGAAGTATTTCAGTCTTTAATACAATCATCTAAAAGTGCAGATGACGCAAGAAAAGCTGCCAATCAAGCCGCTAAAGGTCTTTTCAAAAACGAACCATTACCAAATATAGGTGAGGCTGTCTGGAAGCAATTGTGGGAAAGTGCTAGATCATACTCAAAAACCGTATACACGGATAATGAATTTCCAAATATAAGTGAAGGCTCTTTATGTGTTTTTTGTCAACAGCCATTGAGTGACGAAGCGAAAAGACGATTGACCAGTTTTGAATCCTTTGTAAAAGATGACTCTGAGCAAAAAGCAAAGGTTGCCGAAAGACAACGAGATGGTAAGTATGAGGAAATCGGTAGGGTACAAACCCTGCTTCTTACTGAGGCTGAATCACAACTAATATCAGAGCTAGATACTACTCTTTTATCTCGACTAAATTCCTTTATAGACAGCTTGAATGCGAGGAAACAAAGTGTAAGTGATGGGGTGATCACTGTTAAGGGAGATAATCCAAAACCACCTGACAATCAATCATTAAAACAGCTTGAGATCTTGATAACGACACTAGAGGATAAGGTTAAAGAGTTGAAAGCTGTATCTGATCCCAAGCAAAGGGCTAGTTATGTTAAAGAACTAATGGAGATAGAAGCAAGAAAGGAACTAAATGAAATCAAAGAAGATGTCTTATCACAAATAGACGATTTAGTATTAGTGGGTAAGCTAGATAATGCTTTAAAAGAGGTTAATACCGCTAACATCACTCGTTTTATAGGTGCTATAACAGATAAGTATATTACCAATACCCTTCGTGATCGGTTTATGGATGAGGTAAACCAATTAAATGTGCAGAGTGTCAGGACTGAATTGGTCAAATCAACTTCTTCTTATGGCCGTCAAACATTTAAGATTAAGCTCGTTGCAGCACCTGATGCAAATCTCAGTGAAATATTGTCAGAGGGAGAGTTTCGATGCCTCTCTATTGCAGGATTTTTAGCTGATTTGGCTACCTCAGAACACAGATCTGGTATTGTGCTTGATGATCCCGTTAGTTCCTTAGATCATAGATACAGAGAATCTGTTGCTAAAAGGTTAGCTGAGGAAAGTCTTAAAAGACAGGTTGTAGTCTTCACTCATGACATAGGTTTTCTCTTAATGCTACAGGAATATGCAGGTCAAATTCAAACACCTTTTTATTGTTGCCACATTACACGCTTTGGGAGTCCCGGCAAAGTGAATGATGATTTACCTTGGATCGCACTCTCAACCAAAAAGAGGATTGGACAGCTCAAAGTAAGTTTACAAGCAGCTAGGGCCCATTTTAATAAACAGTTAGAGACAGAGTATAATCATGCCGCAGGTATAATATACGGTCAGCTTAGAGAAACTTGGGAAAGAGCTATTGAAGAGGTGCTGTTTAATGGGGCAATTGTGCGCTTTGGGAGGGCAATACAAACACAGAGATTGAAGAAAGTGACAGTCCTGAAGGATGACTACACCGCTATAGATAAGGGTATGAGCAAGTGTTCTCAACATATGATAGGGCATGATGGTTCACATGAGCTTAACCAATATATGCCAGAGCCTGATGAGATACTGGAAGATATCAACTTTCTTGAAAATTGGCAGAAGGAAATTTCTAAACGTATACAGAAATCAAAATAGCCCACCGTTACCTCGAGTTGGAAAATCCGGTTTGATATAGTCGTTTATTGTTGTCTCCTAATGTGATATAATACAGACGTTATATTTATGTGTATATACAGGCAGTTATATCGTTTTAGGCGGTGTTTTGTAATTCTTCTAAAGGCGATAATAGCAGGCCTATAAAGGAGAAGTGTACCTTATGCTACAGAAAAGCCAGCCGAAAAAACCGGCTTTAAACTTATCTGACAATGAGATTAGAGATATTACTCGGCACCTTGAAAAAGGTATCCCACTACCTGATAAATATAGGTTTATTTTGTTTGGTGATAAAAGCCAAGTAGAGCTTGTATGGAATGGTAAGACGGGTGATGTTACAAATTTTGTTTTACCATTTCAAGTGATAGAACATGTTGATGAGCCTAGACAAGAAGTCCCAAAAGAAGAACAGCAAGCCTTGTTTGGCTTTGATGAAAGAGGTAGACAACTTCAGGGGTGGACTAACAAACTTATTTGGGGTGACAATCGACTCATCCTGTCATCCTTGAAAAATGGACCTATGAGAAAGACTATTGAGGAGCAAGGAGGTATAAAACTCATTTATATTGACCCTCCTTTTGATGTGGGTGCAGATTTTTCCATGGATGTTGAGGTAGGAGATGAAGCATTTACAAAAAAAGCAAATGTCTTAGAAGAACTAGCATACAGAGATACTTGGGGGCTTGGTACTGACAGTTTTATTGCCATGTTATATGAGAGACTGGTTTTGATGAAAGATCTGCTAGCTGACAATGGTAGCATTTTTGTACACTGTGATTGGCGTGTTAACAGTTTCGTGAGACAAGTACTTGATGAGGTTTTTGGAAGAAATAATTTTATCAATGAGATCATATGGAAAAGGAGTACCTCAACTGGACTAGCATACAAACGCTGTGGAGTCCTCCATGATTCCATTTACTACTATGCCAAAGACTCAAGGTATACCTTTAATATGCAATATCATGCCTATGAAGAGAAATATTTGAAAAGAGCTAGGAAAGATGAAAATGGTCGTATGTATATACCTATACCTACTGGGAATCCAGGTATGAGACCTAACTTATACTATGATTACAAAGGATATCTACCACATAAGAATGGTTACAAGTGGACTCGTAAAAAAATGGAAGAATTAGACAGACAGGGTCGCTTGATATTTCCGGTTAATAAGGATGGGAGAATTCAATACAAGCAATACCTTGATGAAATGGAAGGTGTAAAGCTTCAAGATTTATGGGTTGATATACCAGCGGTAAACCCTGTTGCTGCGGAGAGAGTCAACTACCCAACTCAGAAACCTGAAGGGTTACTAGAAAGAATTATTAACTTGGCATCCAACCCTAACGATATTGTCGCAGACTTTTTCTGTGGCTCTGGAACAACTTCAGCCGCAGCCGAAAAGTTAGGTCGCAAATGGATCACGGCAGACCTAGGAAAGTTTGCGGTACATACAACCAGAAAACGAATGATAGGTGTTCAACGAGATCTCAAACAGACAGGTAAAGATTATCGTGCATTTAGTATCCTCAACCTCGGCAAATATGAACGGCAGCATTACATTGGCGTTAACCCTAATCTACGTGAAGTTGAAAAGAAGAAACAGCTTGAGGAGCGTGAGAATGCCTTTTTGGAGCTTATACTCAACGCCTATAATGCAGAAGTGTTGATTGGATTTAGAACATTTCAAGCCAAGAAAAACAACCGTATGGTTGCAGTAGGTGCGGTTAACTTACCTGTCAGCCGCTTATTTGTTGAGGAAGTCATCAATGAGTGTCGTCAGAAGCATATTACCAAAGCAGATATATTGGCTTTTGAATATGAAATGGGACTGTTCCCTAATCTACTAGAGGAAGCCAAATCTAAGGGTATAGATCTTGCGGTAAAGTATATACCTCGTGATGTGTTTGATAAACGAGCGGTTGAAAATAAACAAGTCGTATTTCACGATGTGGCCTACATAGAAGTGAAACCTTACTTTGAGGGCAACAAGTTAGCGATAGAACTGACTGATTTTTCAGTTTCCTACTCACAAGACTCTATTTCAAATGTGGAAGCTAGCCTGAAGAACAAAAAAAGTAAAATTATTGTAGAGATGGGGCAGATCATCAAGGTCAATAAAGATAAGGATGGAATTGTTAGTAGAGAAGTATTGACCAAATCCTGGACTGATTGGATTGACTATTGGGCTGTAGATTTTGACTTTGAGAGCAAGAAGGAAATCATTACAGTAAAGACACCTGACACTGAAGAATTTGAAGAAGTTTGGACTGGAGATTACATTTTTGAAAATGAATGGCAGTCATTCAGAACCAAGAAAGATCGAAACCTAGAATTGAAGACAGCTTTTTATGAGTGCCCCCCTGGCAGGAAAAAGATTGCCATCAAGGTGGTAGATATATTCGGTAACGATACAATGAAAACAATTGAAGTTACTATAGGGGGGCAACACTGATGGCATTGCACAAGGACTTTCCAAAGACCCCTCATGAAATATTAGACCCTGATATTAGGTGGTTTCCAGCAGATGAAACCCTCAGAGAATCAAGCTATGAAAAACTCCTTCCACCATTGGTACATAAGCTAAGAAGAGATGTTAAAACATGGCGAGAGAAAAAATATGAAGGAGCTTCTAACACAAGTATTGCTTTGTTAAATTGGTGGTTTTTAAAAGAGCATCTGTTACCGCAACAAGATGGCACTATCCATCCTTTCCAGTATTACTTCGCACAACGAGAAGCTATAGAGAGCATAGTTTATCTATACGAAGTGGTCAAGGTGAAGGATAAGTATGACCTTCTTCGCTTTGATAGCTCAGAAGCTGTATCGCCAGGAATGTTTGATGAAACTTGGCTAAGACTTGTTATCAAGATGGCTACTGGTAGCGGAAAAACGAAAGTAATGAGCCTCTTGTTAGCTTGGTCATACTTCCATAAACTATATGAAGCAGATTCACAGCTAGCAAGAAACTTCCTTGTTATAGCCCCAAACATCATAGTTTTAGACCGATTAAGGAACGACTTTGATGGCTTAAAGATTTTCTTTGAAGACCCTGTTCTGCCTAATAATGGATATGAAGGTCAAAACTGGCAAGACGATTTCCAGCTTACCCTACATATACAGGACAACGTAAACATCGTAAGGAAAACTGGAAACATATTCCTAACCAATATACATAGAGTATATGAAAGCAACGATTCGTCACCTTCTGCTAGTGACGATGATACAATGAACTATTTCCTAGGAGCCAGACCCACAGGAGCTACCACTGATTCAAAAGTAGATCTTGGAGATATCGTTCGCAACATTGATGAGATCGTTGTAATCAATGATGAGGCGCATCATATCCATGATAAAAAACTAGCTTGGTTCAAGTCGATTGAAGATATTCATAATAGGCTCAAGCACAAGGATAGTTTTTTAGCCCTGCAAGTCGATGTTACTGCAACCCCAAAGCACAATAATGGTGCTATCTTTGTTCAAACCATTTCTGATTACCCATTGGTAGAAGCCATATCTCAAAACGTAGTTAAACATCCGGTGTTGCCTGATTCTGCCAGTCGTGCCAAACTATCAGAACGTCAAAGTTCTAAATACGTAGAAAAGTATACAGACTATATCCACCTGGGTATTGAGGAGTGGAAGAAGACTTATGCTGAATATAGCAAACTAGAGAAGAAGGCCATTCTTTTTATCATGACAGATGACACTAAAAACTGTGATGATGTGGCTGAGTATTTAGAGGGCAATTGGCCTGAGTTTAAGAATGCAGTTTTGACTATTCATACTAAGAGCAACGGTGAAATCGCAGAGGCTGCCACAGGAAAGAAAAAAGAAGAGTTAGAGTTCTTGAGAAAGCAGGCAAACGATATTGATGGTTGGAGCAGTCCCTACAAGGTCATTGTGTCTGTTTTGATGCTAAAAGAAGGATGGGATGTTCGCAATGTCACAACCATCGTGGGATTAAGAGCATATTCTGCGAAGAGCAATATTTTACCAGAACAGACTTTAGGACGTGGCCTTAGGCGAATATTTCCCGGTCAAGACATTGAAGAATATGTCAGTGTCGTTGGTACAGATGCCTTTATGGATTTTGTAGAATCAATACAAAGCGAAGGAGTCGAACTTGAAAGAAAAGCAATGGGAGAAGGTACCAAACCAAAAACTCCAATCGTAATCGAAGTAGATAGTGAGAACACAAATAAAGACATTGAGGCTCTGGACATCCAGATACCTGTGCTAACCCCTAGAATTTATCGGGAGTATAAAAACCTTTCTATGCTTGACCCGCAAGGCTTTGATCATAAGCCTGTGGAATATAAAGTGTTCACTGACGAGGAGAAGCGTGAGATAGTTTTTAAAGACATCACTACCAATGAAGTTACCCACACTACAACATTAGATGGTTCTATAGTGCCTGATTTTAGAAGTGCCATCGGCTACTTTAGCCAGACCATAATGAAGGAGCTGCGTTTAGTCACTGGATATGACATTCTCTACCAACATGTTAAGACCTTTGTGCGGGAGCATCTATTCGGTAAGTCAGTAGAACTTGATGACTTAAACACCTTGAGGAACCTATCTGAAATCGAGGCAACTAAAACAATCATTCTCACCTTTAAAAAGAAGATCAATGACCTCACTGTTGAGGATAAAGGAGATGCAGAGATTCGTGATTATATTAAATTGCGTAAGTGTAGGCCGTTTGTAGTAAAAGAACAGGGGTACGTTGTTCCGCAAAAGTCGGTTTTCAATAAGGTCATTGGTGATAGCAACCTAGAGCTTCAGTTTACCAACTTCCTTGAGTCATGTGAGGATATCATTTCATATACAAAGAATTACCTCGCAGTTCACTTCAAGATTGACTATGTAAATGCTGATGGAGATATTTCAAATTACTATCCCGATTTCATAGTTAAGAAATCAGAGACAGAGGTCTTTATCATTGAAACTAAGGGTTTAGAAGACCTTGATGTTCCACTAAAAATGGAACGGCTTAAACAATGGTGCGAGGACATAAACAAAGTTCAATCTGACATCAAGTATGACTTTGTTTTTGTAGATCAGAAAGGCTTTGAGAAGTTTAAACCTGCTAGCTTTGTCGCCCTTGCTAAAAGCTTTCAAGAGTATAAGTAGGTAATATTACATCGCTATTGCCTCCTGTCAATGCTTTTGATATAGTCTATTAAAATTCATCGCTATCCGACACCTCGGATGGTTTTATCCGAAACATCAGAAATGTTGTCCGACAGTCAGAACTCCTATTTATCTGACCGTAGCAGATATGTATATAATGAAAAGGAGGTGTGTTTTGCAAAGCACAGGTACATTTTCTCAAACCTTGAAGGGGTTGGTAAAAGCTAAACAGACGAGTATTAATGAGATTAGTCGCAAGACAGGGATACCAAATAGCACCTTGAGTGATTGGTATAATGGCAGAGTTCCAGTTTTAGGAGAAGCTGTTATAAAACTGGCTCGATTCTTTGATGTGAGTGTAGAGTTCCTAATAAGCGGCCAACCACCCGAGTCAACTATTATAGAGGGGTTACTAAATCATCAGGGCAGTGAATATACAACCATTCATCAGGGGGTTTATCGGGTTCAAGTAGAAAAGCTGGTAAACACCAAAGTTAAAATGAAGGGAGAGACATCATGATAAACAAAAATCTTTTTGGGTCAGTGCATTCAGCTCATCTGTTTGTTGGAGTCTTAGCAGATGTTATTGATAATTGCCTGGACAATTACAGTGACTACAAGCCTGCTCAAATTCAAGCTATGTTGGGTAATATTAGCAATGTACATAGGAGAGTTGACAACAATCTGCGATTTGCATTAGGACTCATTTACGAGAACGATCCTACCTGGGAAGATAAGCATAAGCCATACTCAATCGAGAAAACAATATGAAGATCAATTCTTGTTGTCAGGAATACTACCAAGAAATGAGCATTCGCTTTTTAGATGAATCAAATACCCTTGATCGCAAGCTATTTGCACTAGCAGATCTACTAAGTTGTTCCAAAGTAACCATGAGCCAGAAACAAACAGTTACTTATTTGGGTGAGCAGGTTATGGATTATCTTTACAGGAGGGCTGCTTTGGATAATTACTTTTTTGGCCGTGATATTAGTTCTCCCTTTGATGACGCTGAGATTCTTATTGCAGAAACCTCCAGGTTAAAAACAAAGTATAAAAAGGAAGGAGATCATGAAAGAGATACCGATGAACACGATAGTGATTGAGTTGTCTGAGTCAGATAACGATGCTAGCACCGATGACCTGTTTTGTATAGCCGTTTATGATTATCAGGGTAGTCGTTACAGGGTATTCTTAGAGGATAATATACATGAGCTAATGGAGCGAGTGAGCTTGCCAAATACGCTAATTTGTGGCTTCAATCTCTCGCATATTTGGAGTGCTTTTAATCGCCTAAATCATCCTCCCAAATCTTTAAATGAGATCCACCAGTACGATCTATGGGTAGAGAGTAAAAAGCGATTTTCAAAATCCACAGAACATTGTTTTAGCCATTTATGGCAGCGTTTTGGTTCCTCTAAAGTTGATTTTTCACCTATAAAATTTGGCGGTACAGTCCAGATGATAAATGGCTGTCTGCATTTGGTTGGATTGAAAAAGCAGGTGTTTGAACGAATGTGGACCAATGAGGACAGTAATGGCTGAAGCAAATTTTGGTGGTCAATGTCAAGCTCTTCCGTTACATGAATCACCCCAAAAACTTTTGGAAATATTTCCAGCAGAGGCAATCATGACTCTTTCGCTTTTTCAGCGAGTGTACCTCCATCCTCCAATTTTTGGGCAGATGCAATTATTTTCAGTTGGTAACGCCTTATCAGCATATGAAATGAAGCGTGAGATAACCCTAGAAACGCAGGGAGTATCAGGAATGTTTAAAGCTATGAAGTCATATAGGCGTGAAGGAAACTGCTCGTAATATGCAGGGAATTAGCTTATGTAATTTTATTACAAGACCTCACTTTTGGTATTGCTATTGCCATGAAGAAAGAAATGGCAGCAACCAAAACCTGTACCAAGTGTTTGCAGAGCAAAAGCACCTCTGATTTTTACTCAAAAGGTGATCGCCTTGAGAGTATATGCAAAGAGTGCAAGAAGAAAAAGAGCAGGTCTCGTCACAGCTCTAAGGTTGATAAAGAAGGTGTTGAGGTAGTCAATAGGTTGAAGAAGGTATCTGAGATAGTCTACGAGCAAGAGATGACAACTTTAAAACTATGTAATAAACGGTTGTTGGAGATATTAAAGCAATGCGAAAGCCGATACTAAGTGCAGTAAAATTTGATCGAGTGTCCTCTAAAGATCAGAGAGATGGGTTTTCACTAGCTGCTCAGAAAACTGCTGGTGATAAATATGCGAAGGATAACAACCTGAAGATTGTCAAGGAATGGTCTGTTGATGAATCGGCATCTAAAGAGGATGATCGTAAATATTTTTTTGCTCTGATTGACTATACTAAGAACCATAATATTAGGGATGTCATTTTTGACAAAGTGGATCGAGCTTGCCGAGGTTTTAAATCAGCAGTTGTTATTGAAGACCTAGTTGGTAATTATGATGTCCGCTTTCACTTCACTAGAGATCATTTAGTCATTGATAAAAACAGTCCTCCCCACGAAAAGCTGCGGTTCTACTTGGGAACTATTTTGGGTAAATACTATATTGATAACCTCAAAACGGAAATCAGGAAAGGATTGGATGCTAGATTGGAAGCAGGATATTGGAACAAGAAAGCTCCTTTTGGTTATCAAAACATTAGAGTGGGACCACGTAAAACAGCTACCGTCATTATTGATGAGCGAACAGGACCATTTATAAAAGAGATGTTTGAACTTTATGCAACAGGTAATTACTCGCAGAAATATTTTGTTAAGCAGGTCAAAGAGAAGTTCCCTGAACTGAATACTAATGGCAGGTTAATAGAGACGGTCTTATCTAACCCTTTCTACTATGGCGTTATGAAGGTAAAGGGTAAACTCTACAAAGCTGTTCATGAACCTCTTATCACTAAGGGACTGTTTGATGCCTGTCAAAAGATCAGAGCTATTCGAGCTACTGGACATAGTATCAATAAGGCAAATGAGATCCCCAAACCGTTTATGGGCTTCATGAAATGCGGAGCATGTAACCACGCTATCACTGGAGAAATTAAGCGTAAATCCAATGGTAGAATCTATGTCTACTACCACTGTGCCAATAAATACTGCCCTGAAAAGAGCAAGAACACCAATCAAAATAAAATAGAGAAGCAGGTGCTAGAAGCCTTTGAATGCTTCAAGGCATTTACACCTGAAATGTGCAGGTACATCATTGACTCCATCAAGGAAAAGTTGATGGACCTCGACTACTATACTGAAAAGAAAAGTTCTGAGCTTGCTATCAAACGTCAGGAGATCAAAAAGAACATTGCAAAATTGGAGAAGCTTCACCAGGAAGGAATACTGACTGATGATGAATACAAGGAAGTGAATAAAATAAAACGCATAGCCCTAGCTGAAGTAACCAATGAAATTGTCGCTCATCAAAAAGCTGACCTTGCTACATACGAGGAAGGCTTTAGGATCATCGAACTCCTACATAAGGTCTATGATTTCATGAAGTTAGGTGATAATTTACTGGAAAAGGTAAGGCTCGCCAAAATGGTGTTATCGAACCCAATTTTGGAAGATGGAACCTTGCGATATGATTATGAAAAACCGTTCGATGTCCTCATCGAACTGGCTGGGGGTCGGGTAAAGTGGAGCTAAGGGGGTTCGAACCCCTGACCTCATGACTGCCAGTCATGCGCTCTCCCAACTGAGCTATAGCCCCTATTTAATTTTGACAATATCGTAGTTACATAAAATCAAATAATTTGTCTAGTAAAATTAATTGATTTGTCTATAAGGTAATTAAAGTCAGAAATTAGTCGTTTGATCGTAATTTCATTAATAAGTGAAGGATTTCAATATATAACCAGACAAGGGTAACCATCAGGCCAAAAGCCAAATACCATTCCATATGTTTTGGAGCACCAGATCTAGAAGCTTCTTCAATTCTATCAAAATCCAATATTAGAAATAATGATGCTATAACTACAACTACGAGACTGAAACCAATTCCGATTGGTCCTGAATTGTGAATAAGAGGAATAGACATTCCAAAAAAACTTAGGATAAAAGTAAGAAGGTAGATGCCCATTATGCCCATGGCACAAGCAACTAATCCGGTTTTAAATTTATCTGTAACTTGAATAACTTTAGTTCTATAGATAAAAAGCATACCCGAGAATACCGCAAAGGTACCTAAAATGGCTTGAAAAGCAATTCCAGGAAAACGCGATTCCGCAAGAGCTGAAATACCGCCTAACAAAAGTCCTTCAAAAGCAGCATAAGCGGGCGCTGTAATTTTAGCTACGTCAGGTTTAAATATTGTTACAATAGCGGTTATTAAACCACAGATACCACCAAGACCTAGCCAAATTGAAGGCATTGCTGGTTGGTCATATCCCATAAACGATTGGTTCCAAGAGAATAAAGCTGTGGCAAATGCTATAGCCAGCATTATTAATACCTTATCAACTGTTCCAGCAATAGTCATGGACTCTGTGGTTCGGATATCTGATCTGCCGTACACCTTGGACAATGTCCGTTTGTTTAGAGTTGGGTTGCTTGATGTAAACATAAATCCTCCTTATTATTTTCCTTTGAGTTCTTATTATCTATAAAAAATCATATATTTGCAATAATCAATAATCAATATTTAATATTTAATATTTAATAATCAGTAATCAATAATCGAAGTAATCTATTGTTAAAACTCCTTGGATGTGTATTGGATACATAAGACAACTAAAGTATTCAAGATATATAAGTTTAAGATATACATAAGCTATACACTGGATATTCATAAGATCAACTACGATATATTTAACAGATTATGATTTTTTAAAAAGGCCAATATAAGTTTAGTAGAGTTATTTACGTCCTTCATTGAGCATATCTCATGAGAACTATGATTGTTTAAGCTGGCAACTAGTATTGGTATAGTTAGACAACCACCATCTGTATCTTTAAAGCTGGCAGCGTCAGTACCTGCAGAATTATATACCTCAAATTGGAGAGGTATTTTGCTTTTTTGGGCTATTTTTGAGATTGAATCTCTTACTACTCGCGGTAAAATAACTGATGCATCCGATAGAGTAATTACCGGTCCTTTTCCCATTTCAATTGAACCTTCCTCATAAGTCGCATCAAGACAAATAGCAATACTAGGTTTAATCATATCAGCCATAATTCTGGCACAACGACCGCCTATCTCCTCGCAAGAAGTAAATGCAAAATAAATATTACATTTTAAATCGATATTTTTAATAGTTTGTAACGTTTTTAAGAGAATATAAATGCCAATACGATTGTCTAAATAAGGTGCGGCAATGTAATTATTTCGTAATTGATATATTGGAGCAGTAAAGCAAACAGGGTCACCTTTCTCAACACCAGCTGTTTTGGCATCTTTTTGCGAGGAAAAACCAAAGTAACCTTGGTAGTTAGTGTCCTTATTATCGTTTTCATCCTTTTCACCTGAGATAGTTAAAATACCATTATATGACTTTTTAGATGTCTGCAAATTGACAGATCTTACTGAAGAAATATCCGGGTTAATACCTCCTAAAGGTATAATATCCAAAGTCCCATCCTCATTGATATTACGTACCGTAAAACCTGGTGAGTCCATATGTGCAGTAATAACTATATTTGTTTTCTTTTTAGGTGAGTTCTTTTTGTAATCCAAATAAAACCCGGTCCACCTTGTTTTTATGATTTTTCCTTCTTTGGATAATGCCTTAATTAAGTACTCTCTCATTCCAAGTTCATTACCTGGGGTAGAACATATATTTGTTAGATCTTGTAATAGATTTAAATCCAGAAGTTGTTTAGTGTTCATTCTTTATTCCTACTTTGGAAGAAAACCAGTTTTTTATTTTTTTTACAATTGATGAAGAAGAAGTTTTTTTCTGTTTATTTGGTATTTCCACTTCTAATTGATTAGTACCCATTTGAATTTGATTTTGGCTATGGTTATAGTGATTATTATGATTGTCGTGATTATTGTTATTATTACTTCTATTATGATCTTTATTAATAGGTTTTCTTGATCTTGGCGCCTTGTCGGAGGATCTATACTTTTTATCGTTAGATTGTTTGTTATATTTTGATCTTCTCTCAGGATTATTTAACTTAGGATTATTTAACTTAGGATTGTTTGACTTAGAATTATTTAATGTTTTTGGGTCCTTTTTGGTTGATGGTTTAGGGTAACTAGCGAAATCATCTACACGGTGGCAAGTCATTGGAGCGGTTAGTAATTTATTTATTGATTCGAGTTTTTCGGTATCTCTTTTACATATTAAACTAATAGAATTAATTTTTTCCCCATACCAGCCTTTTCCACCGTTTCTTAATTGATAACGCTTAGGATCATTAGGTAGTTCATAATGAATAACATAACTTACACTGTTTAAAGGCACTTCACGATAGTAGCGGTCAGTCATAATTAAAATTGTAATATACCCTTTATGAAAATCTTTAATGATTTGAGTACGTGATTTAGGAGAGGTTGATTCGTTAATATGCTCTATTTTAATATTACGTTTGTTTTTGATAATTTGATTGTAAATATATAGACTGCTGGGATCTGAGTTTGTGTATATCAAACAACGATTAGGTTTAAGATATCGCAGTATTTCATTTACAAGTCTACCCTTTTCATAGGGGTTACAAAAATAGCTTGTTTGTTTTCCTACATTATTTTGCTTAAACAGTTGGTCGTAGCGAATGGATTTTTTTTGTTTTTGATGAGTAGATTTTTCTTTTCTATCTGGTTTATTCTGTCTATTATATTGTCTGTCATGTTGCTTATCATGATGCTTATCATGTTGTCTATCATGCTGAGATTTGCTTTTTAATCTTAAATGAGATTTATTTTTTGGATCTAGTTGCTGCGAATTACTCTTGGTTTTTGAAGGAGTTCTTTCGCTTCTGTGTCTTTTTCTGGGGAGATGTGGAGAGAGTTTATCCTCAGTGGGAGAGGATTTTTGTTGAGGTAAAGATACTTTTTCTTGGGATTTAGATTTTTCTTGGGATTTAGACTTTTTTTGAGATGCAGGTGATATATTCTTTTTATGTTTTTTATCCAAATTATCATTAAAATAATTGATGCGTTGTGGATTTTTGATGTAGACATTAACAAAACTTTCTAATTCTCCTGATTCTTTGGATGAGAAAATCAATGCCTGAGATTTGGAACGCATAGCTCGGAAAAACATTTGTATAATTTGTAAATTTCCTTTGTCAATTAATTTATCTATTTCATTTAAAACAATAAAATTAATTCCAGATAAAGTAATAAAATTTTGCTCATAGCATTCAATAAATTTTTCGGGAGTAGTTATTATTATATTTGGTTTTCCCCGTAAATCCATTTGTATTTGAGTTGTATCAGTCTGTTCGTGAATGGCACATATAGAAATAGTTTGATGTGGTATTAATTTTTGGGAAATGCTCTGTACGCGAAGTACACTTTCTTTGAAAGGAACCAAGATAATGGCCATAGTTTGAGCAATAGGTAGTTGAGTGTCTTGTGGGATATTACTAAATATTTTATTAATAATAGCTGTTAAAAACCCAATAGTTTTTCCAACACCCTCTGGGGCGATGGTAATAACGTTTGATCCTTTGAAAGTCATGTTTAGCAATTTTTGTTGTAACTTATTTAGATTGAAAAGATTTTGGGAGTGAAATTTACTCAAATATTCTGTAGGAAATTGTAATTCTTCAAATTTTTGCATTATTTAATGTCCTAATTAACAAAACCAGCTAGATACTCATACTATAACTTGCTTCTATTGTCATTTCTTTTTATTTTATTGCTTGATTGTCTATTAAAGTGCTATTTCATAGTTTGATTTGTTTGGTTTAGGAAATAGATAGGGTAAATTAAATTATGTCGAACAATCCACTTATTTATCAAATAATAAAGAAATGTGTTCATGCTTATTCTGTGGTGGGTAAACGACCTTCTAATTTTCTACTTAATTTTGATTTCTATCGAGTTCCGGATTGGCTCGATCCAGAGAGTTCACCTCTTTTTCTTAAACCAGGTGAAACCTTTAATATTAGTGATTTAGATTATATAGAAGAATATTTTAAACAGGAGACTTTTGGGCCTTTTGATAAGAAAATAGCCTATTTCAGTATTTTTCAATTATCTAATAATAATGATAATGATCTATGGCATAAGTTATTGTTGGAGCGACAATGGCAAAAAGAACGAATTGATACTGTAAATATATGGAACCAACTTTCACCAATGGAACTTCCTAAAGATTATACTTATATTACTAAACCTAATAATGATGAGCAAATCAAACCAATTTTTAGAAGATTGATTAAGCAAAATTTTAAAGTAAATGATGGATATATTGATTTAATGAATAAATCAGCAATGTCGGTTGAAGATAAAATTTTTACCACTGTAATATTTGACGTTAAAATGGAACCTGTTGGTTTAGGATCCTTTTATGTAGATCCCCATACCCTTTGTTCTTATCTATTTTGTGGAAATATAGTTTCGGATCATAGGGGCAGAGGATTATGGCGATCATTAGTTGGTATTCGTCAACAAGAATCTTTAAAACAGAATAGTGATTTATGGTTTTTAACAACTCAAAATGCCAACATTAAGGGTAAATGCGATTTTTCAGTAGATTTTGTCACCTACAGTAAAGCTATTTGTTAGTGATGTTAGCCAATTTTACTAAATATAATAAGAATATTATTATATGCTTATAAAATAATTAATCTTCTATGTAAAAAAGAATTGACTTAGGGTGAATTTTATCACATAAGTCGCTTTGTGGTCGTTATGCGCCCACGTTTACTCATAATTATAATTATAATTAAAAAGCATCTTAAGTACAGAACATAGTCATTAATACAGGTTAAAATATAGAGCATCTTTAAATATAAAGCATCGTTTTAAATATTATATAATTTAAAAATAATCTAAGTATGAAATAATCATTCGTAGCATAAGCTCGGAATCATAGTTTCTTGTGCAATGTGGAATTATTCAACTATATGTACATCTGTTTGTTTATCTGGTGTGAGTGTAAATTAACTAATAATTGAGGTCGATTAAGATGAAGAAAAGGAACATTAATGTTATGCGAGTAAAGGGTGTTGTTGGAATACTTGGTATTTTGATACTTTTATGGGGATGTGGACGTGCTGGTCAAAATAATTACTCATATTCATACCATGCAAATCTTCAGGCAGTGTATAGAGGAAGAAAACCACTATCATTAGGATCATATAGTCTGGCAACCTCAGAACGTATTCAGGCATTGAATAATTACGCCGAATGTTCTTTAAAACCCTGGATAGAAGTTAGTCATTCCCAAACAGGCAAGTGTGATGGACAACTTGTAGAACCTCCAACTCCAGAACCATTACAAATGTCAGTTGATGTAGCTTTGATTAAATTTAGAAAAGATCCGCTAGAATTACCTGGTCTAAATGATAGTTACAGCATTTATTTAGATGATAGTCAATTAGGATGTTTTAAGGGAGGACCGATTGAAGGATACCGTGAGGCCAATCTTAATTGGGAGGAACGTGAGAATCATATGCGTCAACAAATTGACCAGGTTGGCAAGTTTATAGCCCAATTTCATGTTGATACCTTTGGACTGATTGCTAGGGAAGAGTACGTTCCTAAAGAAGTAGCTTTATGTTCTCAATTAGCATTAGGTCAACCAATGTTATGGCAAAGTGATGAGCGTAGATTATTTATTGGAATTCCTTTGGTCGGGTTGGTTGACTTAGAGTTTGAAGTTCTCACTTCATCAGATTTATTAGATCTATGGCACCAAGGTGCTCATTTAGAAGTAAGTTCACAAACAAAGCTGGTTCTACAAAAAGTCCCCGACTTTCAAGTTCAGAATAATTTGGATCTTGAAAAATTGTGGCCTTATAATAATCCAATTGGTCAATTTCAAAATGAATTAAGAAGGTTGATTTGGCATTCAGCAGATAATTTATCTCAAAGAATTAGTAAGATGCGCTCATTAGTGTCTGTGGATTCTAATCAGTCACGTGATCCTGTCAAAAATAAACCTTTGCCTAGTAATACTGCTAGAAGATTAGTTCTTGCTTTAAAAAAACTTATTGATCAAGAAACTCGAACTACTGGTTATATGCTAGATATTAATGATGACAATGTTTTAAGTTGGTTTGATCAATGGCAAGGTGTTTTTGAAGGTTCAGATATTGAAAGAATCAATAGAGCTATCTTTTTCGATAGTTTATCTTTAATTGAATCATTTGGTCGCGATAGACAAGATGATCCCAATTTACTTGCGACTTATCGACAATCGCTTCGTAAAAAAATAGGATCGCGCACTTTACCCACTCAGTTGTAATCTTACAATCTTACACGGTGTCAATGTGCAGAACCTGCTTATCTCACTTATATATTAGTTGTAGCTAGAAAACAAACCCAGCGATCTATTCTTTAGAGGCTGGGTTTATATCATCTAATGGATGTAAGCTCCAAAAATTAACATTGAAAGATGAAAAGAAAGTCCAAAACAGGCTTGTCCCGATTCTAGTTTAAAGTAAACTTCTTTTCCTTCAATCATGGCTGTATATTTGGGATTAACGAAATGGTTGTCTACAAAATCATCATATTCAATCTTGACAACAACTCTTTCTCCATTGATCAAAAGGTATAATTCATCATTATTAGGATTTGCGCCATTTACAAAGATGCTGGTACTACGATCACCGGTATCACAGCTACTACTGATAACTCCACCGATTCTGCCGTCTTCTTGTCTTTTAAAAGTTGTTTTGATAGTTTGACCATATTTACGAACTACAAGTTCTGAAGTGAAAGTATTTTCATCAACTACTCCCCAAGCAACATAATCTTTAATTGTTCCGGCAAAGGCGTGATCATAAGTCTTTAGATCGATATTAGTTCCACTTATATTGGATAATAAGTGACCTTCTTCGGCCCAGGCGGTAATAGAAAATACAAATAAACTTAACGCGAAAAATCCTTTTTTCATGACATCAACTCCTTTTTAAATATTAATTATTAAATATTAACTACTATGACTAAAACTAACAATCTATATAATCGCGTGGGTTAAAATATTATATTAACCATTTCTTCCATTTCTAAACGGGTCAATCCTAGAATAAGTTCTCCGTTTTTAAACAGTTCAGGTTTAGATTGATAATATTGGTCCAATTTGAACCTTTCTACTCCGTTTTGTTGCAAAAAAGAAACCTGCATAGGAGTTAAGAATTCCCAAAGTTCGTTGATAACGCTCTTGTAATCAGTATTATAAAAATAATGATCGATTCCACGAAATCCCTGAATAGCAACAATGTCAAGCATCTTTTCTAAAGTGCTGGTATCAAATGTACAATCATGGAATTCGTATTCTTTATCGCCTGAGATTATCTCCAAAGTAGTTTGGTAATATGTATGTATTCCGGTGGTTCTATAAGCGCTCTCTGTAAAGATAATTTTGTCGTATACTGATAATGCAGCTGCGTAGATTGGATTAGTTAACACTTCATCAAGTGTTTGCAGGATACCTAAATAGTCAGCATTGGAAAGTGTCTCTCCTAGTAAAAGATCTTTTTCTCTTTGAAAGACAATATTAGGCGATATTCCAGTAATATCGACAATTAAATTTCCTATCTGCTTTAGTTCGCTTTTAAAGCGGGGTAGGGCTTCAATTATCTTTTGATCTATAGATCGGTTATATGGATATTCTAAGGTATGCTCCTGCAGATTTATAGAAAAACCTTCAGGAAGATCTCTACCAGGTAGTCCTTCTATAATTATTACTCTACGAATAATTGAATCCTGACCAAAATAAGCGGTGTTTTCAGGATCAAAAACTAGATCATATAATGCTATTATTCCCATATGTTTTTTTAAAAAAGGTAATCCAGGGGATGATTCAACAATTATTATTTCTTCTAATTTAGCTAGTCGATCGGTGCTTTCAGAAAGGATTGTTTCATTGGCTAAAGAAATAAAGGAAATGAAAAAAAATAAACACAAATGTAGCACAACAATAAGCTTAGACATTAAAACCTCCTTGTATATCTCTCATCCTTGTAAAAGTATTTCAAAACTTTATTTATTGTATAATACGTTATAATCATAAAAGAAACTGATGTCTAGTAAATAGTAACAAATGATCCTAATGATGAAATTTGGATATTAATTATAGAATTAATTTTATAGAATTGATAATGTAAAAAATAGGTGTGTTTAAAGAAAGGTAGAACTATGAAACTAAAAGCTTATCTGTTAGCGTGCTTAGTCTGCTTAGTAATGATGTTATGTTTTTGGTCCTGTCGTATCAGGCCAAATAATTCTCAAGTTAAGTTATCAGATTCTCTACCTATAGATTTAACCATTCCCGTTAATACCAAATTTCGTTCAGTAGTTAGAATGGATTTTGCTGAAGCAGTGTTAGAACCAGTACAAGCCAAGGGGATGTATGTTCCTGCTTGTACAGGGGCATTTGTAGGATCTAGAACCATTTTGACTTCCAAGGCTTGCTTTACTTGGTATTCTGGTTATAAAGGTACAGGAGAATTTCCTTTTATTTGGATAAATAAAATTAAGTTTGTTTCTCAAGACTTTCAAGCTATTTATTTGTCAGAGCAAAAAGAAAACTATGCTTCAGAATCTCTTGCTTTAATAGTGATAAAGCAAAATTCTATTTCGAAACTAGGAGTAGAGGGTATTTCCCAAAATCATTTTTCCATTAGTTTTTCGCCTCATGAAGTTGGTGAGAAAGTAATAATGGTTGGATTTGGAGAAGATGATTTAGATCAACACCAAGGATTTGGTGTGTTACGAAAAGGAGCCAATACAATAGAATCTGTTGAATACGGAGCTATTTCCTTTGTAGGATTTAAATTTCCTAATTGGGGAGAAGAGCCCGCCTATTCCATGACCGGTTTGGGGGATATGGGAAGCCTTTTGTTAAATACTAATAACGAATTAATTGGCATTTCAATATTTCATTCTATTACGGGACAAGATGAAGAAAAATTACCCAGAAGGGAATCATCTTACGTGGATCTCTCGTCTAATTACAGTAAAGAATTTTTACAAAATGTTGTAAGGACCCATGGAATTAAAATTTCAGGTGTTAAGTAAAACTTCTGTAACTTGTCAATAATAGCCGTTACCTGCGATTCGGGTTACTGGTACTTACCACAGGTAACACGGGTAGCACATATAAATATTTAAATATAATCTTAAATTATTTAAGTGCGTCTATGCTACATGTAACGTCAATTATTGACAAACTATAGATGATTGTGCTACCTTTCAAGAATTCTTTAGATGTCGATGAAATACCGTATATTAAATAATAAAATTATTATGTTAAAAGCGCTGTCATTGGGTGAGGCAAATTTTATTAAAGGAGAAAATACATGTCTAATTATTTAAAAGTTGTATTGGTCGTGTTAGTACAGATATTGATTTTTAGTGATGCCTTATGTGCTAAGAAAATCTTTCCTGAATATCAACATTTCACCTTACCTAATGGATTAGAAGTATATTTTTCTCCAAGTAAATTAAAACCTAACCAATTTCATGCCAGAATACTTGTCAAGTCAGGAGCTAAACATGAACCGGCTGATGCGACCGGTTTGGCGCATTATTTAGAACATGTTTTATTTTTTGGTACACAACGAATAGGTACTATAAACTGGGGAGCGGAGAAAAAATTACAGGACCAAATCGAAGCATTGTATACTAAAAGAGCTGCTATTTCCGATCCTGACGCTAGGCAAAGATTAGATCAAAGGATAAATGAATTAACCTTACAAACAACCAAGTACTGTAATCCTAATGAATTTAACGAACTGTATAATTATTTCGGCGCTGAACGTAAAAATGCTTTTACCCATCATGATTGGACCAATTATATAGTTACTCTGGGAAAAAACAGACTAGAAGACTGGGCCCTTTTAGAGTTTGAAAGATTTACCAATCCCGTTTTCCGAATGTTTCAACCTGAATTAGAAGTAGTTTTTGAAGAAATGGAAAAACGCAGCAACAATCCATATTTTACCACTCAAGATAGTTTAAGAAAGGCCATGTTTGCTAACCACCCCTATAGTAGATATGTTGCGAGTCTTCCACAACATATCAAAAATCCCAACCTGGTTAAAATGCGTAATTTTTTTAATACGTATTATGTTCCTAATAATATGGCCATCATCATTTCAGGTGACCTTGAATTCAAGGAAGTAAAACGGGTTGTTACTGCGAAATTTTCTTCACTAACCTCCAGAAAGGTTCCTAAATATCAAAAAGTAGAGGTTAAATCACCCCAAAGAGTAATTAAAAAAACAGTAAAATATCCCAGTAAACCAGGAGTAACTGTTGCTTATCTTCTCCCCGGGAGCGGTTCATCGGATTTAGAGGCTCTAATTTTATTAGATATGATATTAGCTAATCAACAAGCAGGTTTAATTGATATAAATCTGGTTCAAAAACAAAGAATAAAAAATGGTGGTTCTTTTCAAACTTTCAAAGTTGATTATGGCAATCAGTTCTTGCATGGGGAAGCCAATCCTGGACAATCGTTGGAAGACGTAGCGAAGTTGTTGGTAGCTCAGCTTGAACCAGTTAAAAAGGGCCGTTTTAGCGATGAATTGTTAGCCGCTATTAAGTTGGATAAGCAAAAGCGCGAGATGAAATGGTTAGAAGAAAATGAAAATCGTGCTGGTATGTTGCAGGGCGCTATAATCAGTGGAAAATGGGGAAACGATTATGATGCCGTTACTAGAGAGGATATTGTACGAGTAGCTAATAAATACTTTGGTAACAATTATGCTGTCGTATATCGCCAGATTGGTGAATATACTCCTCCTAAGTTTAAAAAACCACAAGTCAAAAAGATCCAACAATTTGTTCAACAAAGAAGTCCTGCTTTTATGGAAATTGTAACAAGGAAAGTAGCGCCATTACAGCCCAGATTTCTTGATATACCAAATGTGATTGTAAGATCTAAGGTTAAAGAAGGAATTGAACTTTATTATCAAAAAAATCCCGTTAATGATTTAGCTTTTTTAGAGGTTCATTTTGCTTATGGGTGTTTTAATGATAAGGCTAGGTGTCATTTTATAGATATATTAAAGAAGCTGGGAACTCGTGATATGCCTCCGTCTGAATTAAGCAATAAACTTTATAATTTAGGTATTACATATAGATTTACCGAATCGTTGTTTAAAATTCGCTTAGAAATTAGTGGCCCAGATAAAAATATTCTAGAAGGATTTGAACTCGCGATCAATGTTTTAAAGGAACCATTTATAGAAGATGAATTTCTCAGTAAGTCTGTAGCAAGTATCATTAAAAACAGAAATGATATTACCAAAAATCCTAGAACTATTAATAAGGCAATTGCTTGGTATGTTTCAAGGGGCAAATATTCTGGTTATAAATATGTATCTACCAACCAACAATTAAAAAAATTATCCAGTAAGGACTATCCTTCTTTTGCACATAATTTGTTTTCTAGCCCCAAGAAAATTTATTATTTAGGTAATATCCCAATAGATGATTTGAAAAAGAAACTAAAAAAACAATTTGATTCACCGGTAGTAGAATTTGCCCAAGTGCCTGCAATAAAAGTAAAGACGGTACAACGTCCTACTATTTATTTTTATGACTTACCTGCCTCTAAACAGGCTGATGTTAATGTTATACTAGGTACATCAGATTTATCTTCGGTAAAGGATCGTCTTAATAAAATCCTTTTTTATTTGTATTATTCCAACAGTAGTATTTTGTCTGAGGAAATAAGAACTCGAAGAAGTTTAGCTTATTCAGTTTCTTCTGGTTTTGCTTATGGTTATCGTCCAATTGACCAAGATTATTTAGAAGGGGGTTTAAGTACCCAACCTGAAAAAATTGTGGAAGCTGTCAATGTGTTTCACAATTTGTTTGATGAAGTACCTATAATACCCCCCAAATTTGAAGTAGCGGTTAGAGGTTTGGAGAATAAATATAGGCTTCAGGCAGATCCTTTTAGGAGAGTGTTATCGTTGGTCGAGAGATTTGAGCGTTGGGGATATGTGGGGTTTGATCCACGTAAACAGATATTTGATTATATTAATACCGGTGGAGTTAGTATAAATGATTTTAAACAATTTGCGGTTGATCGTGTAGAGAAAAAGAATTTAATTTTTACTATAGTTGGTGATTCTCGACGTTTGGATTTAGCAACTTTACAGCAGAGATATGATTTTGTGGAACTGTCTACAGACGATTTATTCGGTTTTTAATTAAGCCTTTATTTTAAGTTTTACACTACTTAAATTACGTTGAGTACTAATATTAAAGAAGTAGATAATAATGAACAGACAAAATGCTCCCGCTGAACCTAGAATCAACCATTGAGAAGCTAAAGAGTATTCAAATTGCTTGAGGATAACCGCTAAACAAGAAAGTAATACTAAGCAGGAAAAAAGTAATTTCAATTGCTTATCTTTAATTAATTGAGACATTTTAACTCCCAAATGACTACCAAACACGGTTCCAATAAGAATATATAAAATAAGCGAGTATTCAACTTTGTCATTTATAATATATAAGAATCCGCCATAAGTACTGGCAAACATGATGCAAAACAAACTAGTAGCAACTACGGTTAAGGTGGGAAGGTAAAGAATATATATCATTGCGGGTACCAATAGAAAGCCACCACCTATACCCAATAATCCCGATAGTGAACCTGTAAGTACGCCTATAGGGATTATACGCAGCCATGAATGCCAAGAATTTTGTTCTAATATTGGAGACTTCTTTTCTTGAGAGGAATCCGAAGAATCATTGGTTAATGATTTATAAAGCATCAAAATGCCTATTACAGATAACAACACAATATAACAAATACGTATGATCAGCTCCGCGTGGCCCTGTTTTTCCAGGTAAAACATCAGGCTCTTACCTAATTGTACACCGCAAATTATAGGTAATGCTAATGATATCCCTAACTTAATATTTAAATTTCCATGTTGACGATGTTTGAAAACTGAAATAACACTGGTAAAAAACATCAAGACTAGTCCTGTGCCTACTGCTGTTGGAATAGGTAGCCCTAAAATATTTAGAACTGGGATAATGATCCACCCTCCTCCTATCCCTAATAACCCTGCAAACATACCCGCGCAAAAACCTAGTAATATCAATAGTATAATTGAGATGTCGAGGACACCAGTTTCTAAGTAGATTGATACCATCAAGAAGACCTTTCTGGATTTAACACAAAGAATTTCCTATAAATACAATTTTCATTGAGCAGTATTTATAACCCTGCTTCCATGGCGCAATATATTAGCATACTGAAAATAAAATAAAAACAGAAAATGTTATTTTTATCTAAAGTTTATAATTAAAAATGTCGATAAATACCTCGCAAAGCTATTTAGTTTTGTTAAATATGAGGAATATAAATGATGTATGAGAAAAATTTATTTGAAAAAATAGAAAAAAACAAAAAAATAAAAAACATAAAGATATCAATAGCCTTTTTCATAATGCCTGTTTTCTTTATTTCGATGTTTATTGGTAGTTGTAGGAGTGGTAGTCAAGTTGAAGGATATGGAGCAGCTCATAGTGGTTACCCTCTTTACAATCATTTAGTTCGATTTGATCTCACTTCATCCGGTATTTCCAAGGTTGCTACCAAAATAGTCAAAAAGCATATTGCTTTTTTAGAAGATCAAGTGACCAAGATAGAAATTCAAGATGTAACAAAATCAGCGGATGACAAATGTACCTTAGAATATGTCGATTCATTGTCCTTGGGAGATGCATGGAATCAATGTCCAGGTCTGCCGCAAATACTAGTGGATAAGAAGTATCAGTGGACGGATATGAGTTATTTGGGTTTAGTTTCCACCTTTAGACCCATACCTGCAGATTTAACTATTACCAATATGCGAATTGATGAAGTTAAACTGGATCAAGCTGAAGTAAGTTGTCAATCTGCTCAAATGTGTTTTATTCGCATACCTATTGTTGATTTTTTTCTCAAAGGAAACTTAAAAATAGATTCTATGTTCGATCAACATCCGATGGTCGAGGTTGAAGATTTTGTTATTTCTCTGGCCGAAGGAGAAACCAGCCCTTATATTGAATTTAAAGTAGAGTTAAATCCTAGCGCCGGTTATGGACAAATGGTGCAGATACCAGCTGAATTTATAAGAGTGCATTTACCAGAGGATTCGGTAGTAATTTTTGATAAAAAGTTTGTTGAAATCGACGAAAAACTACTGGAACAGGCTTATCAGGATGTATTGAAGGAAGAGCTGGAACAATTAAAAAAAGATATTGATGTTGGTAAGAAAATTAACTATAGCGATTTTAACCAGTTTAAAGAGACTATCGCTGATAAAGCTTATGATCGATACCTAGTGATGCTTTTTGAGAATGCTCCGCCTTCTTATCAATTATGGGGAGTACTTGGTTTTGTTTTGGGTAACTTTTTAGCTGGTTTTCCTGAAATTATGGAACCAGTGAATACAGTTTTAAGTGAATACTTATCCTCATATTATCGAGATGATATAACCACCCGATTAAATAGTATTCCTATTTTACAGGAAAAATTTACCCAAGTATTACCTAAGCCAGTCAGGTTAACCTCTTCAGAGGTGAGAGTAAAAGCTAGGGAAACTTATAACGAACTCAATAGGTATCATGGTTATTTAGTTCATGGTAGAGAGTATTTAGACATTCTTATGAATTCATTACCACGCTGGGGACGTACGGTGAGCAATAGTCGTTTTGACGATGATGATAGCGACTTAGTTACTTCATATAATCTAGATGTAAAAAAGGTGAAATCCTTTTTTAAGAGTATAGATGGGGCAATAGAAGAAGATATTCATAAGCAAAGTAAATATGTCTTGAATAAGGTAGAAGCTGTTATAAGGTCCTTGTCAAGTCTTTATAGCAAGTATAAAGGAGGAGGGTGTCCTCGTTACTATATAAGTGAGATAAAGAAAATGACAATAGAATTAACTGATATTGTCCAAAATTATAACCGTACCGTAACTATTCATTTTGCGGGATTTGAGGCAGATAGTATTAATTCTAATCATCAGAATAATTCGATTAGTTTTGCCGTGGAAGTTTGCGATCTAGCCTGTGATGAAAATAGTTCCCTTAGATACAGTTCGGGGGTACCTTTTGATCCAGATACTCCACATGATATAGCTATGCAAATTGATATTGATATGGTTAATGATTATTTAAGAGTGTTGCAAAAAAGTGGAAGTTTAGATTTTTGTGTGGATAAAAATAATAAAGTTTCTTTTAACTGCTCACATGATGTGGGATACGACGAAAAATTGATTAGAATGGGGAAGCCTCCTTATCTAGCCTGGGACCAAGCTACTCGGGAATATATTTTAAAGTTTCCAAATCTAAAAGGACCATCTTTTTTGGGGACGGTAGCTCATAGAGTAGAGATTCCTATTTCTTTAGGAGTGGATGATGATCCTAATAAAGAGATCATTACCGCCCAACCAAGTCGCGAAATCGTTGCTGAATCATATATTGAATTTAACAATCCGTTGTTCCTAGTTCCATTTTTAACCGTTCCCAGCGCTGTTTTTAGTGTAATAGAATATTTGATTCAAAATCTTGTTCTGCAAGCTCAGAAAAGTCATTTAAAGAGCCAAATCAATTATGGTTTACCATTTATGGAAGATTTAAATATCAAACGTTTTACTGGCGTAGATGTAGGTGGCGGTGGCGGTAAGTTAATAACTTTTTATGCTATTCTTGAATAAATTTAAAGCGGTGTTCAAGTTTCACCCATTGCGTAAATTTACTTTCTCTTGAAATATATTATTGATGATGTGTACAATCTAATTAAGGGCATCCTTATTACATACTATTTTTATCACAAGATCATCAATGCATCTTTGTCTTTTTTCACTATTTGTTAATGTTTGTATTTTTTTTACATTATAAAGTCAAGAAATAAAAAGAAACAAATAAGTAAACATTTAAAAATTTATACCGATAACAGAATCGAGTCTATGTTTTGTTGTGCGTTGAAAAAGTTGAAACCTTCTGAAGTAGTACAATAATATTGGTTATAGGAGGTAGGTTGTTTGAGTATATTCCTAAATGGTTATTTATAGTTTGGTGTTTCCTTTTTATATTAGGATCTGTTACCTGCACCTGTTTGCGTTATGGGTCGGATCTTAAAGTATATAATGATTCACCGCAAGATGTTTGTGTGTCGTCAACATATCAGGATATACCTCAAGCAACAAGTAGTAATAAGGAAGCTAAGTTCCTTAAATCAAAAAGAGAGCTATGGTTTGTAAATATGATGATTGGGGAACATGAAGTGATAGCTTTTCCCGCTTCTGCTGGTGATGGTAAAAATTGTAAGCTCCCAAGCGATTCTAAAATTACTTATAAAGTTAAAATAAAAAAAGATGAGATTAGTATTCTTAAAATAAAAGCATCAGATTTTAAGTGATGAATGCTATGTTGTGTATAGTTTCGAATAATTTTTTCAGATTGGTTTTATTTTTATTGTTGTCTATTGCTATAAGAGCAACTTTACTTCAGTCTACTGGTACTGTTCGATTGTATGCTGAAAGTTTAACCAAATTAAATGAGATTGAGATTGATTATAATCGTCCTGCGTCATATTTTTTACCTATGCCATCTGATATTGTTCCTATGAGTTTAGCCGCTAATTATTTTAAGATGCACAACTATATAATTACTATGAGTGATAAACTCTTTGATAATCAGAAAGTGGATAAAAATAAAATTACCGATATGCCCTATTTGTCAGAAGCTTTAAAAGAAGCTGCCTTGGATTCAGAAAATGATTTAGAAAGAAAGGGTCGTAAAATTCAAATCAATGCCGGGTTTGAATATTATAACTGGCATCATAACTGGTATTTTTATTTGAAGTACGAAGAGAATAAAATGGAGTTTCAACAGCGGACCAGTGTGAGCAACTTGCATTATGAGATGTGGCGGGCATCGACCTATGGAATCATGTTTGCCAGCGCTTATCCTTTAATTCGCAAAATAAATAGAGGGTATATCTCATTAATCTGGGGGTTGGGTTATCTGGTGAATGAAGTAAAAAACGGATTTGGCAGTAATCTTGTTTCGAACTACCATAATCGTTTTTCAACTGTTCCTATGCAAGCAGGTTTAATTGCTGAATGGAACCAACTACGTATTGTCAACCTGAGTTTTTGGTGTCAGGCATATTACCCAGCATATATATATTCAAAGAATTCAATTGATCGCCAGTTGAGTCAGATCGATGCTTGGTTTCGTTATGGTATAGATATACGGGGCCATTTAGATATCTATGGCTTGGGAGTTCAAACTACCCTTACTGGTCATATGCAGAGGATCTTACGAAATGTTCGACTTGGTAAAGAAGGTTCATCATCGGAGGATGAAGAGAAATTGGATAATTCGGCAATATTTAATTTATCTCTTTCTCTTCCTCTTACAGGTATTTAATACGTGGTATCTTGCGGCTAAACCAAAGGGTTGGGCCATGAAGTCGCAAAAAGGTATTAGCGTTGCTCCACTGATAATTCCCGATCATAGCGCTTTTTTTGTGCATCATCGGCGCATACAATCTGAAAATAATCAGTTTATTGATAAGTCAACCAATCAGTCTGTAGATCAATCTACCAATCAATATTCTTTTGAGGACCGTGACAATGACGTGGCTCTGGGTATGTTGCGTGACATGTATGGTGTGCAACTGATAATGGAAGACAGTAAACAATATTTATTGGATGAAAGTAGTGGTCAATTTGTTAATAGTTCCTTTAAGTCTACCGGAGGTTCGTTTAGTTTATATTTACCTGGACATAGTTATAATGATATTGGAGGGATCTTCTTATACTTGAGCTTGGGTATTCATACTCAACTCTCTTTTGTTCAGCACATAGTAACTTTGAGTGATCAACAGCAGTCTATCTATCAGACAAAAGATATTTATAATGATCCATTTATAATGTATAAATTTGGAGTAAATTTAACCTTACAAATTACACCACATTTAGGTGTAAAGCCTTGGGCTGTTTATTCTGGTAGTGATAAAAAAAGGTTTATGTGGGAGCCATCTTTTTTAGAGAAAATATTAGATGAGGGTACTCTACAATCGGATACACTTGAATCATTTGATAGATATAAGGGAGAGTTGTTATATGGAATTTCTTTATATATAAAAATTCCCGTCTGGCCCTTGCCCTTTAATTGTTTAATAAGTTTTAAAAATGATAATACCTTGATGATTGGACTTTCTTTATTTGATTACAACAGCTATAGATTTAATAATCCCAAGTATTATATAGGAAAAAATACTCAATTTCTAAAACCGGTACGAGAAAGTAAATAACGGGCCCGTTCATGCGCAATTCATTCTTAATGGTTGATTTTTAAAAGTACATCTAGTAGTTTCATAAAAGTTTGCTTAATATTCAAGTCTAAGGGGGGCATATTGATGACTACTTATATTTTAGCCGCAAAACGTACACCTATTGGCAAATTTGGAGGTTCTTTATCTGTTTTACCTGCTCCAAAATTAGGATCAGTAGCTATTTCCGAGGCGGTTAAAGCAAGTGGAGCAGGAGTTGATGACATTGAAGATGTTATCATGGGTCAGGTTTTAGCGGCAGGCGTTGGACAAGCGCCAGCTCGACAGGCAAGTATTTATGCTGATATTCCTAATACTGCCAAAGCAGTGACAGTTAATAAAGTGTGTGGTTCGGGATTATATGCGGTTATCTCTTTACACAATCAAATTAGACTGGGCGAAACAAAAGTTGGTGTAGCTGGCGGGCAGGAGAGTATGAGCCAAGTTCCTTACATATTAGAAAAGGCCAGAAATGGTTATCGTCTGGGTCATGGGTCGATTATTGATAGTTTGGTCAAAGATGGTTTATGGGACCCATATGATGATATTCATATGGGTAATTGTGCTGAAATATGTGCCAAAGAGTTTGATTTAACAAGAGAATCCCAGGATGCTTTTGCTGAAGAAAGCTATAAACGTTCTCAGAATGCCTGGAACAATGATCTTTTTAAAGATGAAATTGTACCTTTATCAATCCCACAGAGAAAGAAAGATCCATTGTTGGTTGATAAGGATGAAGAACCATTCAGCGTGTCCTTTGAAAAAATGAAGACCTTGAGGCCCGCTTTTCAGAAAGATGGTACTGTTACAGCAGCAAATGCTTCTACCATTAATGATGGAGCGGCGGCATTAATATTGGCGGATGAGTCTTATATTAAAGAAAAAGATGTTAAACCATTGGCTAAAATTGTAGGTTATACGTGTTGTGCCCATGAGCCTAAAATGTTTACAACGGCACCTATTAAGAGTATGGAGCTTTTATTACAGAAGACAGGCTTGAATGTTAGTGATATTGATTTGTTTGAAATTAATGAAGCATTTTCTGTGGTTCCAATGGTTGCGATCAAAAATATGGATCTTGATTCTGCTAAAGTAAATGTCCATGGAGGAGCTGTTTCGATGGGACATCCTATTGGGGCTTCTGGAGCGCGAATTTTGGTTACCCTGATAAATGCTTTGAAAGCCCAAAACGGTAGGCGAGGAATAGCTTCTATTTGTATTGGAGGTGGGGAAGCTGCTTCCATGTTAGTTGAAATTTGTTGAGTTTATTATTATAATTAATAAGGTGTGTAGCCTTTTATAGAAGGCGCACTTAAAAAGTGATTTAATTACATTGGTTTATAAACATATGATAAAGTGTAAGACTCCAGAGGATATTAATGATATGCGAGAGAGTTGTGATATTGCTTCACAGACTCTATCTTTGGTGAAGGATCATATAAAACCTGGAGTTTCTACCGAGGATCTGGACCGTCTGTGCCGTGAATTCATTGAAAGTAAAGGTGGATATCCCTCACCGTTGAATTATCGTGGTTATCCAAAAAGTATTTGTACTTCGATTAATAATGTCGTTTGCCATGGTATTCCTTCTCCCAAGGTGATTTTAAAAGATGGTGACATTATCAATGTTGATATTACGGTTTATAAAAATAAATATCATGGTGATTTAAGTTATACTTTTCCAGTGGGTAAGTTGTCGACCAAGGCTGAACGATTGGTAAAGGTTACCTATGAATGTTTAATGAAAGGTATAGGTGTTGTAAGGCCGGGTGTTCATGTTGGTGATATTGGGCATGTCATACAAACATATGCTGAATCAAATGGGTATTCTGTTGTACGTGAGTTTTGTGGTCATGGAATTGGGAAATCTTTTCATGAGGAACCTATGGTAATGCATTATGGAAAAAAGGGAGCGGGTACTATTTTACCGGTTGGTGCCGTTTTTACCATTGAGCCGATGATTAATGAGGGTGCTTGGAAAACTAAGATTTTAGAAGATAGATGGACCGCTTTGACGATTGATGGCAAATTATCCGCTCAGTTTGAGCATACAATTGCTATAACCCTTGATGGACATGAAGTACTTACTAGTTATCAGTGGTTGTAACATGAATATCAAATAGTGTTGGTATTGCAGTGGGTCAAATACCTAGTTCTTCAGATTATAAGTATAATATATCTGGATTTATAGATGTAAATCATCCTGAAATTCGACCATTCATTGCTAACATACTAACAAATAACCGTCTTTAGAATATGATGGTGATCTGCTTGGGTAGTTACGAATTTATTTTCCTTTTAAATTTAACAAAGATAAAAAATAAAGAGTTTTTTTTAAATTTTGTCTAATAATATCAATTATATTTATAAATTTAATAATAATTCAAAAATAAGCTAAAGATATCATATTCTATCCCGATCAAAACAATAGATTGCTATTACCAATTTAATCGTTTGCTTGTGTTTTGTTATTTTTAGGATTATTTTTATGAGCTTAGATTATCATAAAGTTAAGACCAAGGATAAAGGAAGTGGTGAGAGTAGCTTGGGGTTTTTTGCGGATATTTTTGCCCTTATGTCCTTTGTGTTTCTTTTTATGTTCATCGTCTCAAATTTTAGTTTAACTCTGGAGAAAGTTGGAAGTAATCTCAAAGCAAAACAATTATCCGGCGAATATAAAGAAAATTTGGATATAGTAGTCAAGGACTATGAGAATAAACTTAGAGCATACCAATTAAAAAAGGACGCGTATTTAAATGATAATCCTAAGGAAATGGAATATTATCAAAAAATTCAAAATAAATTGTATGCTCTGGATGAGCAGCAACAAAAGAAAATTGATCATCAGAATGAAATACTTAAGCAAATGATGCAAAAGCAACAAGATATCAATTCATTTAATAATCTCATGAAAGATATTATTGATTCAAAAATGGTGGCTGCCCAAAATGTAATTGAGGTTGAAAAAGAGAGTAAACTTCAAAATGAAAAACGAAAAAAAGCCGAATACTTATTACAAGACTACAAATCAAAGTATAAAAACAAACTCAATCAAGAAATGTTAGATAAAAAAATTGCTTTAGAACAAAAATATCAAAAGAAAATCGATGCTGAGACTGAATTGTTGCGAAAAGAACACATCGATCGAATTTATAGAGAGGTAAATTCTTTGGAAAAAGAATCTGATAGTCAAAAAAGTGGTTTAAAAGCGGAGTTTGAAAGATTATCTAAGAATATGCAGGAAAGTAAAAAGAAGTTAATAGCCAAATGTGATGATCGAATTAAAAGAGAAGTGGATGAAGAAAAGAAAAAAAGACTTGATGATATAAGGTTCATGCGCAAAAAGTATAATGAAAGTAAGGGGGAATGGAAGAAGCAATGTAAAACCATAATAAAAAGGGAACGAGAAGACCATAACAATGAAAAATCTGAAATTGAAAATCAATATGAAAGACGATTGGCTATGAAAGATGATGTTTATGAAGGCCAAGAGATTGACCCAACTAGTAAAAAAAGTAAAAAAGATAGGAGAGCTTTGCTAGATAGGTCAGTTATAAGTGATCGTGCTATGAAGCTCATGGCCAAAAAATTAAATCACCGATTTGAAAAGGAAAAATTACCAGCACAGTATGATGAAACTAACGGTGAGGTTCATGTTGAGTTTCCGGGGATTTATTTTGAGATTAACGATTATAAATTAAAACGTAACATGAAAGATACTCTCAAAAGAGTTGTTCCAGTTTTTGCGGAAGCTTTTTTTGGAGATGAAAAGATAAGAGATAGAGTAGCTTCTATCGAAATACTTGGGTTTGCTTCTCCTGTATATAAAAGTAAGTATGTAAAAACTGATATTAAGAAATCTGAAGGAAGAGAAGCTGTTAATTACAATATGGACCTGAGTTTATGGCGAGCTCAATCAGTTTATCGCTACATCTTTAATCCCGATCAATTGCGTTATAAATATCAAGCGGACATGTTAAAATATACTAAAGTTGCTGGCAGAAGCTATATGAGAGCCAGAATGCGAAGGATACGAGAATCAAGAAAAGGCGAAATTTGTGAACAATATGATTGCGAAGAATGGCAGAAAATTATCATTAAAGTAAACTTCAAAGAATGAGGGTGATGTTATGTTGGAGATTGTTCGAAATATATTTGATACATTATTTAATTATTTTTATATGTTTTCTTCCAACCATTTGATGTGGCTCATTCCAGCAGTATTTTTGGTAGGTACCTTAGCAAGAATCCTAGTATATTATATTGTTAAATCGGAAGAAAGGTTTACTAATGGTTTTGAAATTAGAGTTTACAGACATCTTCAGGATGAATATTCAGAAACTAAAACAGGAGAATTATCTTTTCATAAATTAACCAAGTTTTTGTTTCATAAAACTTTTGAAGAACTTTATATAGTCAGATCCACCAGGAGAAAAAGACGATTGGATCACACAGCTTCATTCATTGATCGAATGTTATTATTGGAAGACGGCGCTAGTAGATTAATAGCAGATACTTTACAACATACTAAGTATTATCGAAAAAAAGGCCATGATCCTGATTTTGATTCTATTACTAAATACGTTTTTACAACTAATCCATGTTATAACCGTATTGTTGGGGTTGTTCCTATTAACATGATTGATGATATTTGTAATATTCTCCCGGGACTATTTATTATATGTGGTATTTTAGGGACCTTTTTGGGTATGTTTGGTGGAATGGCCATTTTGCAGGAATTAGATATGGCCAATCTTGCGGCAGCTCAGGGTACTATGGACCTGTTTCTAGCCAAAATTAACTTAGCTATCGGTTCATCTATAAATGGTATTTTATTTTCCATATTATTTACCTTTGTTAATAAGTTCTTTTCAGCGGATGCTGCTTATTTAAATTTAGTTGAGAGATTTAGAAACGCAATCACTCTATTGTGGGAGAGCACTAAGGGGGGGGAGATAAGAAGTGAGGAAGATGAAGGTGATTATGTTGCGGAAAGTACCGCAATACTAAAATCTAAACTTGCCGATGGTGAATATATAGCACCTCCAGCTGCAGCGTCCACAATTGAACCTGGTCCTCTAATCAGTGAGGAAGCTTATGAGGAAGAGGTAGTCGATGAGGATCTTGCAGAAGATACTATAGATGAGGATCTTGAAAAAGAAGCTTCATTGAAAGTTGTAAAGGATGCTATCGATGAAGCAGAAATTGAGTTAAAGGAACCAACTACTACACCAGAGATGTCTGATGAAGTAATAGAGGAAGAGCAAGAAGTAATAGAAGAAGAAATAGAGGAAGAAGAAATAGGCCTTACTAAGGAAGATGTTGATAAGGAACCTTTTGCCGATGAGCAAGAGGAACCAGAGGATTTGGTAGATGAGGATGCAGTAGGCCTTACTGAGGAAGATATTGATAAGGAGCCCTTTGCTGATGAGCAAGAAGAACCTGAAGATTTTGTCGCAGAGGAAGAAAGAGGACTTACCGAGGA
>CAZJDM010000012.1:0-46902 GCA_964544765.1 uncultured bacterium | reverse complement strand
AAGGAAAGACTTCTTTTCCTCTACACTCTCCTACTATAATGCGATCTGGTCGAAGCCTTAAAGAAGTTCTGAGTAAGGTTTCCAAGGTAATAGGAGGCTGTTGTTCAGTATTAAACTGTCGAGTTACCAAATTTAGCCAGTTAGGGTGATTCAAATGAATTTCAGACGTTTCTTCAATAGTGACTATCCTTTGCTCAGGAAGAAAAGCAGCAATTTTATGTAAAAGAGCATTTAATAGCGTAGTTTTACCGGTAGAAGTACCCCCACAAATAACTATGTTTTTTTGTTCTTGCAGGATCTTTTCAATAATAATCAGGTCCTTTTTGTGAATAGTATGATTTTGTAATAATGTATCCAAATTATAATACTTTTCGTTCATCTTTCGTAACTGAATGCATATCCCTCTGGGTGATATAGGAGGTATAACGGCAGTGATCCTAATTTTATTCTCAATAGTAACCTCAACGAAAGGAGACGAATGATCAATCGTTTGACCGGTGGAAAAGATGAGCCGTCGCAAATCTTCTAACAAAGTAGCCGGGACTAAGTTACAATTAGGTTTAGATCTTAAGGTACCATCAACATCTTCTAATACTGATAAATCAGGACCAATAACTATTTCCTGCACATGGTCAGATTTGATGAGATAATTTAATAAATTCTCCATATCGTAATTAAAGACAAGCAAATATCTCGCCAATTTTTCAATTGGAACTTTTTATTTGAAAAAAAACGGTAAAAACCCTTATTAAATAGCCTTCAAACATTAATCTTTTTAATTTGGTTTGCTGTAAAGTTAAAGATTATGGGATATGATAGAGTATTAGAGAGTATTCTTTCACTCCAGCACACACTCTACTCCAATATCTTGAAATACCCGTTCATTTTTATCCTGCAAACTAGTGCAATTAGCGAAATCCTGGCGATCTTGCAACTCGAGAATTTGTAAAAAGGTTTCTCGGGGAGTTTCGGGATAATAAGCGGGATTGCTTAATATAAAGGTACCGTAGTGCATAGGCAATATTTGTTTACAACCTACCTGATCAGCTACATTTAACGCTTGCTCAGGACTGAGGTGGTTATAATTATAGATATAATCACCAATGGGTAGAATACATAAATCGATATCAATATCATCTGGAAGGTAATCCCGTACTTGTTTGCGCCAATCAACTTCAATAGGTTCCTCTAAAATAAATCCTTCCGCGTCGCGATTTTGATGAAATGATGTATCTCCAAAAAAGGCTATGCGTTTATTCTTAGCTGTAATAATATATCCATTGACGCCAGTAAGTATATTACGACCAATAACAAAGCCATAATGCTCAATTCGAAAAGCTCGAAAACTAACTATTTCCCGACGAAATCGAGTTTTGGGTTTGGTCTGATGGTCCATGGGAAGAAAATAAAATTTCTTGGGTTTCGGTTTAGGCTTATAATTAAAAAATGGTCTAACCCAATCGGGTTCCCAAAACTCCCACCCTATTTTTTGCTCAATAAATGGTTTTACCCCCCAAGGTACTAAAAAAGTAGTTTTCCATTGTTTAAAAGCGTCCAGGTAATAGGAAGCATGGTCCAAATGATCATAATGAGCATGAGAGATTAAAACAAAGTCAAGTACCGGTAATTGCTCGGGATCTAAGGGTAATCGAGTTATTCTCTCAATTCCCAACATATTGCGTCCCATTTCAGGTGGTCCAATTCGGTTGGAAAAAACAGGGTCAGTGACTACTAAGGTCCCATAAATATTTAACAAAACCGTAGCATGCCCCAACCAACTATAGGTAATACGATCCGAGGGCCAATTTTTAGGATCAGCATTATATAAAGGAGCCCAATCTGGAGTTGATTTCAATTTATTTGTGCAGAACGTGTCCCAACCATAGGAATTAAAGTAATCAGGCATAAACCAGCAACCAGCTGCATTCAATTGTATACTAAATATAGTAACTATTATTATAGATATGATTACTTTTCTAAAATGTTTAATGTACTTCAAACATTTTCTCGCAATTTGATATATAATATTTAAATACGCTGATAGGAAAGACCATAATTATTAATAATTGTCAACTGATCAATCATTTTACAAATCGTAAAATGATTGGACACTCTGTCAATTTATTAGTCATTCTGTAGCATTAGCCAGTGATAAAGTAGGTGGTAAAATAGAAAAAACCATTGCTGATTGTCCTATTCCCCCAGCAGTTGAATCTGATATGACAGCAGTAGTTAAGATATTACAAGAATTCTTAAAGACCGGCAGTAATATTAATGGTAAAGATAAAAATGGTCAAACTCTCTTACATCACGCTATTATAGAAGATAGAATTGATATTGTTCAACATTTAATAAGTAAGAAAGCTGATCTAAACGTTTTGAACAATATGATGGTATCACCTATTTGTTTAGCGGTAGCTAAAAGTAATGCAGGAATCGCCACCACGTTAATTAATGGCGGAGCCAAATTATCTTTTGATAAAGACGCTAAAATAACAATTCCCGCTGGACTTATGCCAGCTCCAAGCCCAGTATCTACGTCTACTACTTCATCTAGTGCATCAGAAATAAAAGGTTTTGATTATGGTCATTGTGTTATTTTTATGGAAGGTCCAAACAGTATCAACAATCAATTTCCCGGTATATCCATACGATCCGCAGCCATATCCATCGCTAACATCCAAATGATTGACCTAATTATTTCTAAAACCGGAGGATATAGTAAAAAACTTGATGCCAGTGATCCATTTGAAAGTAACCTATTACATGATGCTGTTTACTTTGATGCACGTTTTAATTTAGCAAGTAGATTAGCTCCTTCGTCTTTTTGGGGATGGGGACCACCAAGCCCAACAGATCCATCTGACAGTAAAAATAATGTTGCCGTGATAAACCACCTTGTAGCTAAAGGAGTAGACATCAATGCTTTAGGAATTATTAAAACTTCTAGTATAGAAGTACCACTTTCTCCATTATACATAGCAATTAATTGGGGAAATTTTGATCAAGCTGATGCATTACTCGCTAAAGGCGCCAGCATCAAACTAGAAATTGATGAAACAAATGGGGTTCCTGATTTTGTAAGGGGTTTAGATAATTACACTAATGAAGTAAACGACCAAATCCTTTACTTGGTACTTAATAATGCTGACTTTGACTTGTATTCAGTAAATAATAGTGATGATCTTCTTGCCATTGCTATCGCAGGCGAAGAACAATCAAGTGATCCTTGGAGCCGGCCTGATAGTTGGGTAATAGAAGGTGATAATCAACAACTAGTAGGAAATATTCTAGAGAATTTTAAAACGCATGGTAACCTGGAGGACATTCTGAGTAAAGACTATTCAGGTAAAATGGCTACCGAAGCCGGAAACTCATTTTTACATTTTGCCGCTCAAGAATGTGCCATCAATTCTGTTAAATTGATTCTTCAATATGCTGATTATATTGAACCATTCAATTCTCTAAGTCCTTCTGCTCCAACACCCCCTATCTTTTCTCATGTACTAAAAAATCAACAAAATCTTGATTCTAAAACGGCCAAGGATCTAGCTACCGATAATAACTGTGGGCAAGAAGTAATAGATTTGCTATAAACTACTCTTCATAAATAACAGTGCAATCACGACTGTGGAAAAAACACTCAACAGTTGTGATCGCACTATTTATATTTTGATTGTGGCGAGGCGCTTAAAAAGATAAATCTTCTCTTATCATCAAAGAAAGGGGATAAAGTAATGGAAAAGAAAGTCATGTATTGTCATAATTGCAATCAAGAAATTGAAATAGCCTTTTCCAACTTTCCCGGCCGACATGATGATTGTTTAAAATGTGGTGCTGATTTACGTTGCTGCGCTAATTGCGGATTTTATGACCGTAGTGCCGCCAATGAATGTAAAGAAATTATTTCCGAAAAAATATCCGAGAAATCCAAGGCTAATTACTGCGATTACTTTACCCCCTCCAGCCAAACAGGGAACAACGGCGATATCGCCAAGAAGAAAGTTAATTTCGATGATCTTAGTAAACAACTTGCAGAATCATTGAAAAAATTAAAATAAAAAGTCAAAGAGGAAAATCATCCATATCCGCTGGATACAGTATTTCCAGCATTTCTAACCACCCTATCTTTTGTAATAATTCTGAATCGCTGTAAAATTTTAAGCCTCTCTGATAATTCTCATATGTAATGGGCATCCATAAAGTAAGTCCCATAAAGGGAAGTCCTCTTAAAGCATCCCCGGATGTTCTATATATACTGTCCTTGTGATCGCTGTCATAAGCTCCATCTGGTTTGGTTACACCCGCTCTTAGCTCAATTCTTTTTAACCAATATTGAACTTTCTCTATCGCTGCTAATAAATTTTGCTGACTGCGAGTAAAAGCAGAATCAGGATTGTTAGTAATAATTTGTTGATTTAAATGAGCGGTAAAATAATATAAATCTCTGCTCTCCTCACCAAAATCAGGAGACTTGTCCATTGAGGTTCCAACTATCATAGGGCTTGTAAAAGAGTTTTCTTGTAAATAAACTGTCAATGCTTGGGTAAATCGATAGAGTGCCGGTAAAAATCCAGTTGCACTGGTTGCCATAGCGGCATTTCGAGGGATATCCACTACTAATTGAGCTGCATTGACTGTAGTCATAGTAGCGTCTAAGTCAACCACCCGACCTTTTTTCTTGAATAACAACTCACGATAACTTCTAATATATAAATCAGGTATGTCTTGAGCCAATCGATAGGCTGAATCTATACCGGCTCCACCACTTTCGGAGAATTTTTTAGCATAGGGATTACGACGTAAGTCACGAAATATTCTATTATATGGCCATCCACGACCCTCCTCTAAATTGGATGATCCTATTATAAATCTAGCTTGATCCCGGATGGAATAAATTACTTCTAGAGATTGCATCAAACAAGCATCCGAAGCATATATATCGATAGGTTTACCATCTAAAACATCCCTGCTGGCAGTTGTTATGGCCTTTTTTAACTCTGATATTGAAATACTGGTATCGGAACTATAATCAGTAGAAATACCACCACTAAATCCTTTTCCATGACTCCAAATAATGACCATCTGGTGTTTTGATGGATAATTCATAAAACCCCAGGTTAAGAAATCCTGAAAAACTTTGTAATTACCACTATCCAATTCAGGCATGCTTTCTAATAAGATAGAAGCAAAGTTGATATTACTTTTGTCATCACTTTGTTCATCACCTGATTTTTTAGGTTTTTTCTGCAAAAGATAACGCTTTACTCCATCATCGCTGGAAGTATCGTGTTGAATAACGAAATCAACCGAAACCGATGAACCTACAGTTTCCATTTCATGAATATCTTGAATGCTATTAGGACTTAAATCGTTATCACCATTCATAAATACCAATACTGTCCAAGCTTTATAACATTCATTACGAGGGTGTTCTTGGTTATTTCTCCACACTTTTTTACATTCTAAAGATTTATTTGATAGATCTACGGTCCAGGTAGCTAAAGAAGTGGAACTAAATGCCAAAAGCAACAGTAAAGACACCACTGTAAAACTAACTCTCTTTTCTATTTTATGTTTCCTCTTTTTTAACTTCAACATTTCAATCCTTCAATCAATTTTAACTTTGGTAATTCAACTCTTCACGTTTCAAACGAAAGATGGGGCACAAGCAGAACTTGCACCCCTTATTTAAATCTACTTATTATCAGTAAACAAGTTTATTATTTATTCTTAATCTACAATGATAATAACTTATAAGTTACTATCAGGATAACGAGCTGGACGTCCACCTCCTGGATTGCGGTTTCTACTACCAGAAGAATTATCAACAGTTTGAACAGGTCTGGATGATAAGGCTATTAACATATCAACAACCGCTCCTAAAGGAGACACATCATTTTGTACCGACATACGTGATGCTTCAGTTAAGCTATAACCCAACAGTTGATTAAGACCAGCAATACTTTCTGCTTTTCGTCCTCGTAGTTGTCTTTTTGCCCAAGTGTCTATCCTGTTTCTTGGCCATTCATTTTTCTTAGGTGTCCACAAGAAATCCGGATGTTGATTGGTATACCATTCACCACCGACTATATTATAATTGGCATCTAATTCTAAATCGTAGGCATAAACAACATCAACTAAAACATCGTCACTTGGTTTTCCAGGATTAGGACTGTTTTCGGCCACATAAACAACTTCCATTATAACACCAACTACTTGAGTAGCTCGTAGATCAGCACTTCTTACACCATAAAATTTGTCATCAGCTCCTAATTCAGCTAGACTGATAACCGCATCCTGCAAATTATTTTTTTGTTCACTTTCTTTAACATTAAAGTAAGTTACATTATAAGAATAAACTGGTTGGTTCCATACTTCATAATCAAAAGTAGCGTCCATAATGAAAGACTTCTTTTCTTCACCAATTTTATTGGTAACAGCTAAGTGCCAGGTTCCGGGATTAGTATCAAAACATTGATCAATTAATATTTTGCCAGTTTTTGGATCTTTTTGATCCTCTGTTATATCATCTTCTTTAATATTACATCGACCACCAATAAAGTGGGATGAATGTCTTGATTTGGCCCACTTTAAAGAAGATAAAGCTTTAATTTCATCAGGATAAAAAGTAATTTTAGTTCTACCATCAGCAGCGGTAACCTCAATCGTATTTAGAGGTCGATCATCTTCATAAGCGGCAGGAGCCCAGCCATGACAAATACCCATCCAACCTTCAATAAAACCATCTACATCCGCATATCGAGCGCTTTCATCCTTGGTGTAGTTAGTTAAAGAAAAGTTAGCGTCCCCAACTAAAATATCATATTTTTCAGCAGGAGAATAAATTTTCAAAGCTTCTGTTCTAGCTCTTTCATCATTCAAGCCTTTCACATAGTTAAAATCACCTGGTTGAGGTTTGTAATTTTGAATAGTTGAAAATTTTAGATCTCCATGCTCTTCATAATCTTTTTCAATCAATGCTTCTAGTTCCTCATCAGCATACCGATGAGCCGTTTGTCCCTTAGCAATGGCCCAGTAATCTGCTGACCATGGAACTGTTGGTAACTTCGCTTCCGTTTTCAGCTCTCTCAAATCATATTTTATGTCACCTTGATCAAAGGCATTTGGATCCCTATAATCAAAAGGATCAAATAAATTACGAACATTATCATGTCTTGTGTAACCTTGCTTTTGACCAATAAAAAATATCTCCTCGTTAATTTGTTTTTTTGCTTTATTATCCTCTTCTCTAAATGATTCCGAATTCTTAGGATACTTTTGAACCGCGGCTTGTTGACCGTTACTAAACAACTTTGGAACAGGTCTGTCCATCAACTGCTTAATGTCACCTTTGAACTCTTGTAAAAAGTCTTTAATCAATTGTTTACGAGCATCCGCAAGCGCTTCTCCTCGTTGTTTCTGCCCTCCCTGATCTCCTTGCACTGACAAACTAATTGCCAATAATGTTCCCATTAAACCTACCCATAGCAATCGATACTTCTTCACCATAGTAACCTCCAAAATTTAGTTTTAACCTTTGTTTAGTTTATAAAACTTTTATTTACTCATTGTTAATAAAAGTTTTATTTACTAGTAAATGTAATCAGTTTAACAAAGCTTTTTTTTCTACGTACAAAGTTATCCGTTTATATAAACATTTTTATTTCTTTTGCAAGTCTTTTATTTTTTTGCTATACGAGTATACGAAATACAGAAATTAAATATCCAAATGAAATTTTGAGAGCTTTCATTATGTTAAGCCCTTTCAATTCTGGTTTAAGATCTATTTTAATCAAAAGATCCGTTTTACTTTTTTTCCTCCTATTATTTTTCATAACAACCGAACCTAAAATAGATCCTAAAATCTCGGCCCAACCAAACTCATCTCAAAGTATAAAATTATACATGGACTCCAGAATGTTGGACAAGGGAAGTGGTGGCTTTGTTCGAATAGCATTTGGACAAATAACATTGGACCAATTAACATCTATTTCCATAATTGATCACCAAAATAATGTAAGTATTTTGCCCAGTACTCAACAATCTACTAAAATAATGGTTTATGTCCCTAAAGGGCTATCTAAAGCAAGAACCAAAGAATTTCTACAATTAATCAAAAAAGAAATAGATAAAAAGTATCCGCGAGCCAAATTTAAAATTGTGCCTTCTTATATTGAAGTTAAAAAACATGAAGAAGCTCTCGATTTACAAGCTCTTATTATCAGAGATATGCTAAGACATCCTTCTAATAACTTAGATGCTAGTTTACTAAGAAATTTACTAAATACTAATCTACAACTTAAAAGTAAACTACAACAATGGAAAAACTCTTTCGCTCAAAAAATTAAGGAAATCAAAACCAATCCCCGATCTCAAGATCTAATGATAGGTAGCGTCGTTGGAGCAGGAAAGTCCTTCTTTACTGCTGGATATTGGTTAACCATCACCGGTGACAATATTTATGGTTGGGTGCAGACAATTTTTGCCATAGGTATGGATCAGTTTTTCTCTCGTCATGTAAAAAAATATAATGACTTTAAAGCAAATCATCAGTTTCCCTGGTTTCAAAACACGTTTTTACTAAAGCATGCTGTTAGTTATTACAACCGGAACTCTTATATAAAAGCTTTCACTATTGCCCAACTAGTTAACTTTTCCATCACATCTTTTTATCGATATTACAGTTATTTAAATGATCCAGCAAATATCAATGCTCCATGGAGTACAGAATTTCTTTCCACCTTCTGGAGCGTAGCGATTATTAGTCGAGCCATTAACGCTTATTCATCTATGGGTATTCGATCATTGCAAAGAAAAGGATATATTTCAGGTCGAACGGAACATTATATATTGCTAGGTACTGGATATATGTCCCAACTGGCCACCCTAATCATTGGTAGTGGTAACCTACAATGGTTACCAATGGTATTAACTGTTGATTGGGGAATACGAGCTACAATGGGATCTTTGGGCCGATACCTGCCTCCCAAAGGCAACCGCATTTATATTCTACATCCAGATTTAGATCAAGAGGATCAAAAAGCTATCGAATACGTTAGGGGCTTAGAAGGAGCCTTAACCAATGAAGATTTTTCTCCCGAAAAAATTAAGGAAACTACAGCCAAATTTTCCTATAAACTTACACCCAATTTTGTTGATCGATCGGTCCATATGCTCTATAGAATAGCAGAACCAGTGATCAGGCCCGCTACCAATACAATTGGATCCATTGCTGGATCCTGCCGAAATTTATTTTCCAGAAAACCGGACTAGAGTAAAGGTGCGTTATTTATGACAACTTACCAACCAAGTTACAAATTAAGATACTTTTTTCAAGCTACACTCCGGCTTAGTATCTATTGAACTATCTTGGTCATAATTTGTTGGACCATGTTTGAAATTATCAAAATTATCGTTTAATGTATTATTTAAAGTAGAATCTAATTGTTCTATAAACATATTATATAATTGATTGAATCGATCGATATAATAATGAAAATCATGCATAGTTTGATGTTCTAACGATTTTGGTTCTTTAATATCAGAAACTAAATCCAAAGCACTTTGGAGCGATCTGGTTATATTTGCCACTCGCTCATTTATATACTTTAAGCGTACCTCATCTAAGTCAGAGGTCATTTTAAAATTTAAGCTTTTAAGATCATAATGATTTTGAAATTCAGGATTATGTAACAAATTGATCATGGCTTTTTTAATTCGAGGATTAAATCTATTTTGTAACTTATTGATTAAATCTTCAATTTCTTCAAAAGAGGCTCTTACACGATACGATCTATTAGTTGATAAAGCATCAAGAAAATCAGCCGCGTTAATTAATTGAGCCTCGATAGGTATACTACCTTCCTTTAAACCATAGGGATAACCAGAGCCGTCGAAAGCTTCATGATGCATACTGGCCCACATGGCAACTTTTTCAAACCCGGGAATACTTTCTAAAATCTGACCACTATAGATGGGATGTTCCCTTATTAAGCTCCACTCTTCATCATTTAGTTTTCCAGGCTTTTCTAATATATAAGGATCAATCATTATTTTTCCCAGATCATGTAATAACGCTGCCGTTTTTAACTCACGAGTAATTTCGATATCCAGTTCCCTACCTAAATATTCTAAAGCTACCGTAACTCCTACGCAATGAAACCTGGTATAACGATCCTTGCTGTTAATTGTTTCAGCAAAGGCTGTTACTACACCATCATATTGTTGATTTAAAGTTTCAAACAGTTCACGATTCTCCAAATATTTACTGATACTAGGTATAATCATTTTTACCGAATCAAAATTACTCTCAAAAAAAGCTCTTCCATCAACAGAATTAGCCAAAATAACAAATCCATATGAATTATTATGTGTTGATAAATGAACCATCATTACACTACCAGCTTCATACTTATTACCGTTTACATATAATTGATATTTTCGCTTCTGTAAAAACTGATCTTTGCGAGACTTCATAAAAAATTTCAAGGATTTATTTTGACTAATATCTACATCGTAGACCGAAACATCCGTTACCCCGGAACAAGCTTTTATTCTGGCTTTTTCTTCTTTGTCAAACAAGACAATACACCCTATCTCGGCCTGAGTTAAATTACAAATGTTATCTAAAACACTCTTTAATAAAACTTCTTTCGGAACATCCTTAGATGTCTCTTCTAAGATTTCTAAAATCTTGATCCTACTTTCATTCAAACGAATATTTAAATCCTGCTGAGTAGTGTAAACATGGCCTATCAGACCAATCATTAATGGGACATACAGTAAAACATATCCACCAGAATAATGTTTATATTCCGTCCAAAAATAAGGAACCGTGCTGAGACCTTCCATGATCAACATCAAACTTTCTAATCCTTTTCCCATTATGAAGGGTACCAACAATAATAAAAATATTCCCTGTAAACTTCTACTATCACCTAGATTATTTTTCAATCTCCACGAACCTGCTAACATGATGCTTAGATAAAGCATCGTCCCCAAACAACTCAACCATATCATCAAAGATTGGACATTTTTAAGATTAGCTTTATGTTGTTCTACCGGACCTAATAAATAAATGCTTAAAGCTATTACAATTACAAAGCATCCAACCATTGCCCAGATCCATCTTTGTTTAATTTGGTCGCTATATGAAAAGTATTCCAGATAAAAACGTAAAAAAAGCAAAGGAGTTAATCCTAAACTAAAACATGTCAATATAGGTAAACTTACTCCAGGAAACTCTCCTCCCAATAAAGAAAAATTATTAATAACCATGGGTAATGAACAAAGAAGGAAGAAGCTAAAATATAAGAAATAATTTGATCTACGTCTGGATAACAAATAAGCAAAAAACATTACCATGCTAAAAGTGAATATTAATGTTAAATTAACAATATACCAAATAGCATCTAAGCGTAGAAAGATATCCCCAACTTGGTCAAATTGGGAATAAATTTGAAAGTGATAGACTACATATCCTACTAAAAACATAGTTATTATTATATAACCGCAAAATATTATTTTCTTTTTCAAAATTCACACCTATTAATCTAAATATATTCCATAAATACACTAAATTTCGTCGATTAATAATTTTATCGAACAGACTGTTAAATAACTTTAAAGGTTTTACTTTTTTCTAAAATATCTAAAAAAATTTCCGACGATTACCATGGATCTGAGTTTTGGAAAAAACACATAAACCTTTAATCTTTTATAGGGAGTATCTTTATGTCTAAAAGCAGCATAGTATTGTCCATTAATCTTCTTTTAATCGGCATGATTTTACAGTGTCGCCAAAGATCAACCAATGAAAACAAGCTAGAGAGTACGCAAAATAGTTACCTTCGAGATAAAGATAATCAATTAGTAACTACTAAAATGGTACACGCAGGAATATTTATTACCGACATGCCTACCACTGAAGACGGTGAATTATTAACAGACGAGATTGGTTGGGACAGCGTTCCAAACGGATATTCTGGGGATAGATATATTGGTAGAGAATCAAACGGCTATAATCTTGAAGAAATTCAAAATTCGGGGAAGTCAGAATTATTATTAAAAATTAAAGTAGTGAGTGACACATTACACTCTACCCCAAGTACAATCAAGTTAAAGTCTGGTTATTTTGGTCATTTGCAATGTCCGGAAAAGGAAAAATCTGTTTTGATTCCCGGAATTGACCAAAGAAATATAGAAAGTAAATTTATATTTTGTCTGACCTCTGAAATCGGAGGAGAATATCAGGACCGCCCCATATACTATACTAAGCTGTCATTGACCGAAAACCCTAAATCATCTCTAATTACGGACAAAGTATCTTTTGAAATCGGTTTTACCCTAAAGACCACTTCTGACAAGCCCGATAAAAACAAAATTGATTTTACCGCCATTCGCTCAATATCCAAACTACAACCATTGATAGAAATCGAAGGGATCCCCAGGATTGGATTAACACAACCCCAATCTCCTCCGGCAAGCACCAATGATAAAATACCCGGTCAAAATATTATTAAAGCAGATATTAAAACATCACACACTTTTAAAATTTCTTCAGTCAATTTAGTTGGATATTCACCGGGATTGTTTATTGGTTTCGATACCCGAGGGCAAGGAACCTGTACCATGACATTTGACCTAGCAGAACTAAAGAATTCAGAGTATAACTTAGAAATCCATACTAACAAAACACCATTTTCCAAAACCGATGATAAGACCTCGGAATCTCATAAACTACTTATGAAAAAAGCTATTATAAACCATGTATCCTTTAGTTCAGGGTGCCAAGCATCCTTTACCTGTTTTAAAAACTGTGAAAACAGTACCACAGACAACTCAACCAATAAAAAGTTTTCCTTTGAATTGAACGATATGGCCTATTTACCAACAACAATCAATATAACTGAAATGGATCACCCTCAATTTATGTATTATTACAGGGACCTCAGAAACTTTACTGCTCATACATATCCGGCGGACGCCTTATCCGATTGGCAATCAACAATTGGGAAACATACAGTAACAACAAGTTCTGACTTTTCGTTTTATTTTCAAAGTAAAATATTTATCACCGATTCTGGAGATGGCGTACTTCATGGCATCTTACATGTATCTTTAGCTAAAAAAAGGCTGTCCAATGATCAAGTATATTTTTCTCCTATTGCTGTTTGGGAGTTTTAATTGGTACTGTTAAATTGTATTGTCAAAATAGTATGAAGTATGTGGATCAAATATTAAAAGGAGAATAAAATGGACTTCACACCGGAAAACACTAAGGCCCTAGGTTTTATTCCTTGCGGATTATCAGTTGTTAGTGCATGCGATCAAGATTCAATAGAAGGATTTCTTGGTTCATGGATACAGCAGGTTTCCTTTGACCCTCTCCTCATATCCATCTGTGTCAAAACTGAGCGCCAAGGATATGATATCTTACAAAAAACAGGCTTATTTTGTTTGAATATTGTAGGAAGCAAAAGCAAGAATATCATTAAACACTTTTGGAACGGATATATTGCTCAAAATAATCCCTTCAAAATTTTAGACACTCAAAAGACAAAGCATGGTAATGTTATATTAAAAGAAGCATTAGCATACATAGAATGTAAAAAAATCGATCAATATAGTCCTGGAGACCATGAGATCATTATTGGACAGGTATTAGACAGCGGGGTATTAAAAAAGGATGATAACCCTTTGATGCATATTCGAAAGAACGGTTTATCATACTAACTAATTATCTAACTATGAAAGTCATTTTAAATAAGAAATTGTAAGCTACGACCAGAGGTCACATATGAATAGGAGGAACCTATTAATGAAAGATAAACTTACCTGCTTACTAATGGCTCTATTAATATTTATTTACGATTGCAAGTTACGTCCCAAATCTCAAACATTACCTGAAGATCCTCCACCCTCACCACAACAATCTCCATCTATTCAAAATTTAAATCTAAACAAGGAAATCGACAATTTCTACCAGTTAATTCAAAGCGACAATTTTGATCCACAAAGTTGTCCCTCTAAAATAAATGCCTTCTATAACCGTTTATTCACCACTAAAATACCAAACCTTACGAATAGTAATCAAACCTCTTCCAATAAACCGGAAATAATCGATCAGTTGTGGAATATCAGTTTGGCTCTACACCAAAAACTAAAATATTTTATATCAAGTCAAAAACTTGAAAAAGAATGTGCTGTTGATATTCAACGCTTTTTATCGGCAAGTAGATATTTGATAGACTCGTTGGGAGAAATTAAATTAATGTCTGAAAAATCTGATACTGAAGAATTATCAACTTCTTCTTTTATCAATAAACCCTATATCCTGATAAATCCAATTTTTAAGGATTTTAACATTACAAATGACCTAAAATCTGGAGACATCATATTAACAAGAGACAACTCTTTTGCTGACAGGGCCATCACTAAAATAAATAAACCTCACTCACCTTATAGTTATTTAAGCTTGATATATGTAGATGAAAAAACCGGAGACAAACACGTTATCGAGGCACATCCCAGCCGAGGATTTACCATAACACCTTTAGAACAATGGTTACAAGGAGATTTAATAAGGATCACTGTTTTTCGTTATGCCTATTTCGACATCGCAAAGAAAGTGGCTAAATTTACTTTTGTATTACTTAGCAAGCAAATAAACACCGATGAAGAAGATGAAATCGTTAGTAAAGGAAATGAAAAAATACTAATGTCTTTTGAATTCAGTAACCAAGAAACACTTTTAGTACCTTTAGTTTCTAACCTGTCAAAAGCTGCAAAACCAATTCTCGCAGACAAATTAGGGTTAAACAATATTACTTCGTTTCAACCAGCTGATATTGAAATGAGGGAAAACTTTACAATTGTTGCCGAATGGCGTAATTTTAGTAGAACCAGAATAAGTCGTCACCAAGATATAGCCTTAAATAAAATATATGAATGGATCGAAAAAAAAGACTACCGTTTACAGCCTAATCTACAATCCTTTTTTACCCACAAAAGTTTGACTGAAGAAGAAAAATCTAAAATCTTTGGAAAAGTTGACGCAGATGATCAGCTTATCTCAGAAAAACTATACGACCCTATCATCCAACTGTATGAGCTATCTAATAGGATTCAGAAATATATGGAAGTTGCTGAGGAAAAACGTTTGGCAAAATATAGATTTGCCATGACCGTTTTAGAATTATCTGATGGATATGATTACTTACGAGAAACTGATTATAAGATTTATTTATCTTATATGGTATGGAAAGATCAACACGACGGACTTGGTTCCAATAATCAACCAAAATTAAAAAAGGGTACCAAAAAAGAACGACAGCCTGATAAACCTATTTTTCATTTTTTGTTTAGACCTGATACAACCGCAATTGTGCGACCATGATTGTAGAATAAAGATGAAGTTCATCTTCTCACGCAAATAATTGATCTCCTAATGGAACAACTTTAAGATCATCAAAATAATCGGTGGGAGAATCAAATTCTACTCCATATCCACTTGTTTCATCACAAATTATATTATGAGATCGTACTATTCGCCCTTTAAGATGTACAGGTTTCAATGTATCACCACCTCTTATAGTAATCTGAACTCCAGATCCAACATCAAAACAAGCTTCATTGATAGCCATAAATAATCCATTCCTGGAAACATTCAGAGCATTACAATAGACTAATTTCTTCTCGTCATGAACAATTAATTCACTTTCAAAAGGTTTACGACCATCTTTTCGTTTATCTTCAAATGATCCTTTTTTCTGGTTTGCCTTTACATTATTCTGATCAATCTCAACACCCTGATCATTCTCAACATCCTGATCATTCTGATTTTTTGGAACAGCATCCTCAAAGTCAAAGAGTTCTTCCTCAGAATCCTTTACCTCTACCTCATTAGACGAAGCATCTACATTATTTTCATTATTTTTCTCATTATTATCTTTAATTCCAAAACTCAAACTAGAGTTAAATGGCGCTTCAGGAGGCTCGGGAATATCGATATCGGTGGTAAATCCGGCAATTTTTGAAAAACATTGCCATTTTGCCATACCCGCGGTCCAACCATGGTCCTCGACAGATAACATTCCTATTGATATCATTGCCTTAACCTGGTCTTCCTCAAATGGACCTAATTTGGTCTGACTACGATAAATATACCATTTTTTTAGTGGGTTCATATTTTGGTCCTAATATTAATACTTATTACTCATCATTACTTCTAAGAATATATAAATACCCCTAGTGTTATGAAGAATCAATACACTATAAGACGTGTCGGTAGTAATCACAATTTACTTGAATAGTCTTAGATAGTTATTTAAATTCAACAGGTTATCAGCTACAAAAATTTTGAAAACCAGCATATATTATCTGTTTTTTTATTGGATTCTTAATCAATTTATGGTATTTAATCAAAGAAGATTTAATTCTTCAATATTAGAGTCATACCAAGCAACTTGGTATGAGGTTTCTTAATGATATTTAAGGGTTTAAAATAATGACTTACATTTTCAAATTCATAACTTACTTAATCTATACTTATTCAAATTCAAGCTATATCTCCGTAAGAACTCAATATTTAGCTGGTTTATTTTCGTTATTTTTACTACTTATCACTAACAGCAATCTAATAGCCGCAGATGGTCCAACCTCACCAGTAGATCTGAGCCGCCAATCCTTCAATCCTGAGGAAGGGGCAGAACAAATAACTAAATTATCAAGAATAAATCTTCAAATCGAAGCTGGAAGACACACAATAGAAAGCATGACCAACAACGGATGGATAAAACAGGGCCCCCAAAGAGTCATTCATAAAAAGCAACAAAAACCCTTCAGTGTTGAAACGTTCCCTCTAGCCCACACCGGAATTTATATTCATCAGGAGGGAGTACAACCATTACATAAAGCCATCATTATTTTGCTTCCCGGACTAGGAACCATTGATTCCAATGCTTTATCTTTATTGGATATCGGTGGAGTACTACATAAAACTAAAAAAAGTAGAAATCGTGGTGCAGGATCCTTTAAAAACCCCTTAAATACCATGAACAATGGCCAAAAAGTTAGGTTTGCCGCTTTTCCCACGGATCTACCCTTAAATGGCCTGGGACGTCAAGCACCTTTTGCTTTTGGTAGTCCCGAAGCTATAATGCAGTCTATTCGACATGTTCATTTAATCCTCTCATTAAGATATCCAAATCTGCCAGTTTATATAGCTGGTCGAAGTCAGGGTGGATTAGCGGCTATTACTTACGCTCAAAGGTATCATGATGTGGCTGGAGTCATAGCTGTCAATCCGTCTCATCCCAACACACAAATTATCCGAGGATCTGTAAGAATACATGAAGATCCAACCATTCTGGGTGAAATCTGGCAGGGAGTTAAACTAGATCCAAAGACTTGGACCGCTTACAAGACTTTTACCTCACAGTTTAGACTTGAACAACGCTCTGCTGCTCCTACCCTCATCATGCTTGGCGATGCTGACTTATCATATCCTAAGCACAATTACCTATTCGCTTTCCGTAAATTTGTGCAAACTGATAGAAATAACCGCGGTATGGTAATACTAGAAAAAGGTGAACACAATCTCTGGAACTTAAAGGATGTTCCACAATTACATAGAGTTGTTTCCTTAATGGGTGAATTTCTTTTACAACCAGCTAGTATAACAAATCCTCAAAACGACTGCCAGACCTTAAGTTTAAGAAACGATTAATTTTCATCCAACTCAACCTACTGAAATAAATCAAAAAATTTTCCTATATAAAGCAAACTAAATTTATCACCGAAAAGCAACTTGGTGCTTTTAATTGTTTTGAGGGGGAACATAAATGCTTACTTTAGAAGAAGTGGGTATTACCAGCATTGAAATCAAAACAGTTGTGGTTCTCAATGAAAGAGATACTTTTGGTAACAGAACCTTATTAAGATCTACTTTTACTTACCAAGATGGTGATAAAGAAAAAACCGGTATGATTTACGATGTATATTTTGTTTATGAAGAATTTACCAAAAAAGAACGAAACGCTGAAAACGTTTTGACTGAAGAGGAAAAAAGAAATCTAGTTGATATTACCAAAGGTGGTCTCAGTATTTAGAGATCGTTTTTGAATCGTAAATACGTTTTAAACCTTAAAGAACTGTTACTTTATGCATCATAAAACTCCTTTTATTTCTTTAAGTTATCTAACATTTTATCAATAATTCAATATATTCCTAATTATTGCCGATCATTTAAATATAAGTTTGGAAATATACCTTTTTTTATTCTATTGGAGGAATATATGATTAGGTTGCAATATAGACTCCTATTATTAGGTTTATCATTTTGCCTAGTATTTATACAAATGTGTAGTCTTTTTGATGGTGAGTCCAGTGTTTCAAAAAAAACTGATAAAAAAACTGATGAATCATCAAAAAGCAGTGGTAGAAGTAGTGGTGGTAAACTAGGATTTCTAAAAGGAACTCCCGCTTTTGCTAACCGGGTAGGAAGAAGATCATTTTATCGAACCATCAAAGTGAATAAAGATGATTCCAACTATGCACTACGGACCAATAATACCCCGAGTGAATCAACTAAAATGTCGTTAGTATCTGATTTAATCGCTGCAAACGATGATCCTGGCGATACTAATGATCCTATTGATCCTGTATTGAACCAAATTTTTGATTCCAATGGAATTTTTAGAGATAATGACCAACGCTATAACCCGTTAGCACGATATGACGAATCAATCGCTGATTCCCGTCATTACAACGAAGAAAATATTAGCAAAATAGATGATAGAAGAATTAGCGGTGAAATAACACCAGAAGAAGCTCAAAAAGAAAAAGATCGTCTTTTTAATCCCTGCGAACCTTGGGCAGATCATAATGAAAAATTCGGTCTTTCCAGCTCTTTAAACTATGTCTGGATCATGGGAAGCGCAATCACTTGGAACATGGCAGAAACCAGTTTATCTAAACATGTATTCGGGGTCAAGTATGAAGAAGGAAGTGTTTCAACCAGAGAAGTCGCTACCTGCGAAGATCCCAGATTTTCCAGAGGAGAGTTGGTGGTAGCCAACGATGCAGAATTTCCTGTTCGCAAAGAGTTTACAATGATACCAGACCCTAACTCCAACAACGAAGAATACACAGAAGGCTTCACAGGCGAGACCTATGTTGATTTAGCGGCTTTAGAGGAAGAAGTAGATATTGATTTCATGGACAAAGTTATCGAATGTTTTGAAGGTCCTGAAATGGGATTCACTCTGGAAACTGACGAATGGGACGGGTTCAAAAAAGTATATGAAACCGACCCTCCTGGATTTAAAATTCCCAACTTGAGACTAGACTCTGGGAGTACCGTGGTAACTGTACCCAGAGAAATTACAATGACGGTATGCGCATTTGATTGCGGTGAATGTAAAGATGTCACTCGAACGGTAATGGTAGCCGTTCCCGCTTGTAGAGTAGGTAATATTGTTTTTGCCCAAGAAGGTGTCCCAGAAGGAACTGATACCTGTCCACCTGGAATGAATTGTCCCGACCAAAACCCACCACCGGAAGAAGGGTTTGATTTAATTAGTTTTCTAAGGAATTCTTTGCAGGGGACCACTGGTTTTGGTACTGACGCTGGTGGAGAAGGTTTCAGGCTTGGAACAGCTGCTCAACATTTAGGAATTTCTCTTGGTATTTTCCCTCTAAATACCCGTAGAAGTAGTGGTGGTGGGAGAGTCATATCTTCACCTCCTCCAAACCCAGAACCTCCCCAAATTACAGAAAGAGAAGACGGCACTCCTCTTGTGAGGTATGACCCTCGTTGGGTGGAGCAAAATCCAGACTGGAGTACCCCTTTCGACACCAGACTCGGAACCTGGATCATATCCTTCGATGAAAATGGTGAACCTGAATTCACAGCTCCAGGGGATGGACCCCCGCAACCACCAATAATAACTGTTACCGATGAGGGGGTTCCAAGAATCGAAAACTTTGACTCCAGATGGGCCATGCAAAACCTTGATTGGACTGAAGAAGTTGAAACTTCTTTAGGAACATTTAATATATCTTTAGATGCAAACGGTCAACCGGTTGTAGGCTTTGAACCTGCCGAAGCTCCAGAAGTAGCCGATACAATTGACACTGCTTTAAGTCATCCTTGTTGGATATTTTGTACACCACAACTCCAGAATCAACCCACATGCTATACCGGCACCTTACCAGAACCTTATCAATTTATTGATGAGCCCAGAACTAGATTGGAAAACTCCATGAATTTGCGTCGCTCAGCAATAGTAAAAGACCAGGAGGATGCCCGGCTTCCATTTACCGACCGAGAAGCAGGTTATCTATATATGTCGATCAAAGACGACGCAACTGACAAAATATACAACGTACGGGTTCAACACAACCTACATGAAAATTTTATTTTAGGATCTGAAGAATCAACATCGGAAACAGACGGACCATCATCAGGCATAATTCCTGTTGCTCATCAATTCACCTGGCCCATTCCTTTCTGTCCTAATATAGGGGCTGCATTTGAATATGAATACGCTATATGCAATGTTCCCAGATCATGGCACGGTCAATTTGGCTTAAGCTCTGATGGGACCATCCAAGAAAGTACCGATGATACAACCATTATTCCTCATTGTTTAGTTGAGGATACTAGTTTTCCAGATAACGAAGGTCTTAAAATTAAAGTTGGTTCCTGGGTTGTAAGTAATGTACGAGTGGGTCCTGAAAGAATACCTGATTCCGATAGTTGGGAAGATATGGGCGATTCCGAACTTGGCGATAATTGGCAGCACGGATACCAATTATTAAGTAAAACCACTTTCTCTATTTTATCTGCCAGTCCTTTTAGTAGCAGAGAGGAACTATGTAATATTGACCAAGGACAAAGAGGATTGCGCTATATTGACTACAAACAAAGTCCTGCAAATGATCCTAACATTCTTTTCAATTACTATACTTGGGGAATAGATTATAGCGAAACCAGACCCAATAACAATTCCTCGTTATACCGAGGTGGTCCGGATGCCAATTTATTTATATACCTGGACACAAATCCCGATTCCCGATCAAATCCTACCTGGAGAAACTTTCAAGGACGTCAATATGCCGACCTATCTGAAGAAGAGTTAGCAGATGCCATTATCAATCCAACTCTAGAGGACCATACCTGCTTAGTTGATGAAACTGGAAGATTAAAATCCTCCGTTTATAACGCCAACTACAGTCCTTTAGTTATAAATGTTTATAATAAAAAAGGAGTTTATTTATTAGGCTTAGATGCCGAAATTGAATTCTTAGGACGTCGCTTTCCACAAAAAATTAGTAAAAGAATGGTCGAATACGATAACACATTCATCATGACCGTCCGTGATCCGAAAAATCTCAATATGGGAGTTTATAGAACAGCAATTTCCCAATCCTATGTAAAAACCGGTTGGATCGATGGTAATAAAGGTGACGCGCTTCTAGTTTATGATCTAAATAATAACGGTCAAATTGACAGTGGTATGGAAGTCTTCGGTGAGTCAACGGTAATGGAAAAAGATATGAATTTTCAACATGAATGGGGAACTAACAAAAAAGAAGGCTTTGCCGCCAATGGCTTTGTGGCTTTATTACAATATGATGATAATGGAGATTATAAGATTAATGAAGAAGATGATATCTGGGAAAAATTACTGCTTTGGCAAGATGGAAAAGATGGCGAACCAAATGCTATTGTTGACTCAGGAGAATTTTTAACTTTGGAAGAAGTAGGTATTACTGCCATCGATATCAATACTGTGGTAGTATTAAATGAAAGAGATAAATACGGCAATAGAACCTTATTACGCTCTACCTTCTCTTATACTGAAGACGGTAAGAAAAAAACCGGGATGATCTATGATATTTATTTTGTCTATGAAGAATTTACTAAAACCGAACGTAATGCCCAAAGAGTTCTCACTGAAGAAGAAAAGAATAATCTAGTGGATCTGACAAAAGGAGGACTGTCACAATAATAGCAAGGAGGCTTCAACCTAAAAATGAAAATAAGCAAACAGGTTCGCTCAAATTTGTACCTTTTGGTAATTGGGGTTTTGCTATTAGCTGGAGTGAGTTTACGCGTATATAAATTGTACGATATTCCCGGCGGCATGTTAACCGACGAACCCAATATCTTTAACCATTCCATAAAAGCCTTTAAATCGCGCAACTGGCCCCTATACATGTCTACTGATCAGCGGCAAGAACACTCCACCGACCACGTTGACCAAGAGCAGGAACAAGGGCAGGAACAGGAAAACGAACATAGACATCATAGACATATAGTATCTGCCCTCCACGGATATATTCAACATCTGCTGCCCAAATTTACTACTATGGAAATCGATAGCTATAAAGTATATGGTTTACTCTTAAGTCTATTTATCATTTTATTGGTTTATTTGTCTGCCAGATTAGTATTTGACTATAAATTAAGCCTTCTAATCACCGCGATGTTTTCTTTAAACTACTGGCATATCTACGCTTCTCGCACACTGGGCACCCATCACGGAGTGGTTTTTCTGATAATTCTATCCAGTTACACTTTTATCCGAGTTCTTGACTGGGCCAAGCAAAAAGATACTGGTAAATTGGGACCTGGTCTAGGATTTCTATTTATACTAAATCTCTTTGGCTTTTTCTATTTTACCTCTTTTGCGGTAGTGATTCTTACTCAGCTAATAATTGTATCTATCCTTCATAAGCAATATAACTTACCCAAAAGCCTGATTATGGCAGTGGTCTTACTGGGTATAATGTGCTTTATTGCTGTACATCTTGTATCGGGAACATCCTTTAAATCTGTATACTCAATTGGATCCTGGCACATGCCCGATAAGACTCTGTGGGGTTATTTAACCCGGATAGGATACAGCGTTCTATTACCTATATTCAAACCTCCATTAGAATTCTACTCAATAACTAATGGCAACTTTAAGGGAGACTGCGTTTCTTATTCCTTTTACGCTTCTACCGGTTATTTAATCTTAGGATTGGTATATTCTATATTATGCGTAGGGGGACTAGTTCTGAGCTTTATTGACCTAAGACAATGGTATAAAAACTGGAAGATAGAAAAATCTATTAATCTACCTGTATTTTATTCCACTATATTTTACTTTTTGTTCGTTATTATTGTAGGTACGGTTGGTCCAAGTTATGCTAAACTTCTACCAATTAGTATCTTGACCGCTTTTTTAGCCGGATATGCTCTTAACGCTTTGATAATCTCAATCAAACAAATTAAATACCCTTGGCTGACCAATATTAGTTATATTTTGGTATTGTTAGTCATTCTCTTAATACCTTATGAATCTTACCGATCTCTGATTCGAGCTGAACAAAGCGATGTGGTAGCTTTATGGTACAACAAACATACAGTAAAAATGCTTGAAAAAGTTAGGACCAATCCTGGGGGTTATGCCCAGAAAAAAAAGTTTGCCTATTGCCCGGTTAATTACCAACTATGTAAGTACTATACCAATTTCATCCCTAATCTAACAGTGATACATACCTTATATGAAGTACAAGAATATATACGTAACCACCGTCAGAATTTGACATCCAAGGCTCAGCAGGAATACGCTAAGGGCAATAAAAAAGCCTTTAAAAACATGCCTCGTGAGTCTTTTTGGTTATTATGGCCCGCTTACCCTCCCCGAGACAAACATTTTTTACCACCCAACGAAATTGAACTGGATTTTAATGTCTATACTTTTCCTCATAGTATGCGTCTTATCAGCGCTGATAAAGTATATGATCAAGGTGAATTAATATTTCGTCTAGTGACTCTATTATAATTAACTTAGTAATGATATAATTATAGTAAGTTAACTCGGAGACAGCGCTATGAATTATAAAATCATTATTGTTTTAATTTTGGGGCTACTCTTTTTATTATGCTGTGAAGAAGAACTACCCACTGGAGGATCTACCCAAAAGAAAACCGATACTAATCAAGACTCTTCTACCAATGGTACTGATACCACAGATTCGGGTCCGTTACTGATCAATTCCTTCCCATCCCTAATAATTCCACTCCCACCGGCTCTAGATTTAGAATCTACTATTAATCAAGATACAAATACAGATACAGATACAGATGCGGATACCCCACAAAGGGCCATTGAAAAGACAAGGACACTGATAGGGGAATATAAAGAACAGGCTCGAATTATTTCAGTATTAATCTGCCAATTAAAGAAATTGGAAGTTAGAAACAACACACCTTCTAAATTAACTATACCCTTTGAATTAGCTGATTCTAATGAATTAACTTTCATAACCAAAACAACTAAAAACAAAGGGTCCTTCCTTAAAATGTGCCGGAAAAAAGACGATTCACTTACTATTCTATTTAAAATTACCACCAATTCTGGTGATAAATCAGGTACGGCTGTATTCCACTATGGACTTGATACTACCAGTGATAACAAACAACAAATATCATGGTTCTTTGATGATGAGAAAAGACAGGTTCAAATTTTTTCTAAAGCAACAGATGTTAGTTCAGGCATCGAAAGTAATTTAAGAGGAATCGTCGACCTAACATATTATGCTGACGGAAAATTTATTGGTATTATTCGTAATCAAATATCGAATTATTATTTATTTAAAACCAAAATACTTATTAGTAATGATTCTATAGGCCAGATGTTTTACTCTCTTAATATCGAGTCAACTGACCCCGACAATCCTGATGATGAAATAAATACTAATGATACGCTTAGTCTAGATCCTCAAAATGGAACAACTAGTAGCCTTGCAGTAGACGCAGATACTAGCGAATTAGAGGATATTGTCATCCCTGCCGCTAACGACTTAATTAATGTCGATTTAACTAACACTTGTTCTGATATGGAAGAAACCAAAAAGTCCTACACCATAACGCAAGCGGAATTTGATAGTTGTACAGAAGGGATTATAAAAGAAGAGGATGAATAGGAGACATCCAAATGGAAGCTTTAATTAAAATGTTTGATAACGTAGACAAAATGACTTTTAGCCAATCTTTACTTTCCATGATAATTGCGGTTATATTGGGAATTATCCTCAAATATATCTACCAAAAAAATCAATTAAGCATCAATTATTCTCGATCTTTTCCTATAGCTTTAATACTGTTACCAATTATAGTGTGCATGATTATGATAGCCATTGGATCCAGTTTAGTACTATCACTAGGACTCGTGGGATCATTATCTATTTTAAGATTCAGGTCGGCTATCAAAGATATCCGTGATATGGTTTTTCTCTTTATCGCTATTGCTATTGGTCTTACAACCGGATCAGGCAATTATCTTTTAGCTGTTACGGGATTGGTTTTTTTTAGCGCTATAACTATCATTTTTTCTTATTTTGATCTCTTAAAACCATCCGCCAACGATTATTTACTTAGCATTACCGGCACAAATTGTAATCAACAAGATATAGACAGTATTTTGCAAATGCTGGAGCAAAGTTGTTCTCGTTTTGAAACTAGATCAATTGCCAACAGTAATAATTTAATTGACTTGTCTTTTACTTTACAACTTCCCAAATACAAGGATATCTATAAGTTAATAAGCACCATTCGTGATAACATTGGTAAGGACATTGAAATTAGGGCCGTTACACCGGACACAGCCTCAATAATGTGATCTTATTGTAGTTATACCATGATTATAATATGATTATACTGGGCAATTACCATGAAAGATCATCCTAAAAAGGAAATCGCTAATTGGCGCCACGAAATAAAAGCCTTCTTAACACTAACCCAAATCAAACAATTTTCTGAAACTTTACATCCGTATGTAACCAAAGATCCCTATTTTCAATCAAACAAAGACATTATAATACAAACATTGTACTTCGAGGATTTACAAGAAAGCTCTTATTTTCAAAAGATTAATGGAAATCAAGATCGAGTTAAATATCGAGTGAGAGAATATTTTAATCAAATTACTGAGCCTAAAACGGTCTTTATTGAGACCAAACGCAGATTAGGATTTTATATTAGTAAATCCAGAAGTGAAATTAAAAAAGATCTTTTTTTGCGTTTACCCAGTACTCCTTATTACCAGTTACTTGATCATATAAAAGAGGATTCCAATCTCTATTGGTTTTATCAAAATACCTTTGCTGGTAGCTTTTTTCCGGCGGTTTTAACTCAATATAAAAGAACTACTTGGCAAACCAAAAGAACCGATCAACCTAAGGTTCGCATTTCTTTTGACACTAATGTAAAATATGCAGGACCAGAAAAATTTATTAATGGAAAAGGAATTTTCTATCCAGCCTTACCTGCCCACACCGGAATTATGGAAATTAAGGCCTCACAGAACATTCCCTTTTGGTTACTCAAAATCATTCAGAACATACCAATTAACTTCGAACCAATAAGTAAGTTTGCTCTATGTTATAGACAGATCAAATCATTAAGAGGAAATACGTTATATACTTTTAATAAATGGAAGTAGATTATGCCATGAATATTGATATACCATCTAATTAACGGAAATATACCATGCTTCGATCAATCACATTTTTTATATTTCTTAGCACCACTTTGCTAATCTATTTTTTTGGGTTTCAGTTATCGGCCTATTGCCCTTTTCCTAATGGAAAAAAAATCACTTCTAACCTACCCATAATTCAAATGACTACTCAAGGACAAAAGATTAACAAAACCCATATGCAATCCGTTCAAATTGAAATATATCAAGAACCTGAAAAAAAGGACCCCGTATTTCAAGGAAAAGCAGGTCTTAAGTACCGCGGAAACATGTCTTTTAAAAAACCAAAAAAGCAGTATCGTTTAGAGTTTTGGGATGATAAAAAAAATGACTTAAAAGTTAGTTTATTTAAATTACCCGCTGAGTCAGACTTTACATTATATGCTCCCTTTAGTGATTACTCAATGTTACGTAATCATATTGCCTACCAATTTAGCCGTCAAAACGGGTTATACGCTCCACGTACTAGATTTGTTGAATTATATTTAACTGAAGAAAACCGTCTACCTCAATGTCGGGACTATATGGGAATTTTTGTTTTAACCGAAAAAATAAAAATAGGTCCCAACCGAGTTAATATAGCCACTCAAACCAAAAAACCCATTACTAGCCCGAGCATCCAAGGAGGTTATTTATTAGAGATGACCAGAAATCTCAACGATGATCCCCAATTATTTTTTATTTCTAAACACACTGAATCTTTTATTTTTTATGATTATCCGCCAGCCAGATGGATCACAACAGCCCAAAAATCTTATATTCAAGCATTTATAAATCAATTTGAAAAAGTCTCATATGGTCCCAACTTTAAAGATAAAAAAACAGGCTATAATCGTTATTTAGATGTATCTACAGCTATCGATTATTTAATTTTGAATGAACTGTTCTATAATACAGAATTTCTACAACACAGCACTTTCATGCATAAAGATATAGGAAGTAAACTGCGATTAGGACCCGTATGGGACCTTAACCTAACTATGGGAAATACTATCTATGCCCAATCACAAGGAAATTATGTGGGTTGGGTCACTCCAACACGTGTATGGACAGAACGATTGTTTCTCGATCAAAGTTTTTCTTCAAAATTCATCAACCGTTATCTAGAATGGCGCCAAAAATATATCTCCCCCGACTATTTTAACCAAACCATTGAGAAACAAGCTTCAATACTAAAAAAGGCTCAAAAACGCGACTATCAAAGATGGAAATCTCATAGACCAACGTTTGAATATAACTTAGAAATTGCAAAATTACAAAAATGGTTAACAAACCGTATTGACTGGATAGATAAAAATATCAGCTCTCTTCCGAAGCTAATACATACCTGTGCCAATTATTTCAAAGCTAATAAAGTATTTTGCTTTCGTTTTGGTCGTCCTCCAAATAATAACCAAAATTAATACTGAACACCCACCCGAAATCGCCAAGGTTGTTTTTTTTGATGTTTAAATAAGGATCTTGAATCTATCATAATGGTATGCTCCTTCATATTGTTTTCAAAATCCCTATCTTTTATATCTAAGTATTGCGGCCATTTAGTAGTAACATAAACAACATCCACATTGCTTATGGCTTCCAATGGATCATGATAATAATGTGCCTTCTCACCCAAAATCTTTTTGGTTTTTTCAAGGGCTTGATAATCATGAATGTTCACTGATATATCATTATCAAAAGCCAGATGAGCCATCATTAAACCCGATGATTCGCGAATATCATCAGTCTCAGGCTTAAACGCCGTTCCCAAAATAGCGACATTCTTAACTTGCTTGCTGCATAACCTAATACCCATATTAAAAACATGATTAATTTGATTTTGGTTCACTTCCAAGATACTTTCAAGTAATGGACTCTCTAAACCCAAGTTCCTGGCAAAGGACGTAAAAGCTTCTACATCCTTAGGAAAACAGCTTCCACCAAACCCACACCCAGCAGACAAATAGGTGGTTATTGGGGGAAAAATTCTTTCATCCTTATAAATGGGAGAAATTCTACGATCCCAAAAAACTCCTTTAAAAACTTCCTCTGAGTCCACTCCCTCTAGTTTTTCACAAACACGCGATATTTGATTAGCATAAGATATATTTAGCGCCAAATAGGAATTAGCGGTATACTTTATCATTTCGGAAGTAGTGGGATTGGTTACAATAAAGTGTTTTGAATCAAACTGAGAATAAACTTCTCGCATGATTTGGGTCACTTTGGCATCAGTTACCCCCAAAATTATTCGATCAGGATTTTGAACATCTTCAACTGCGTGGCCTACTCTCAAAAATTCAGGATTCATACAAAAGCCAATTTGACTTGAATCCTTATGAGAAATTCCCAAAATCATCCTTTGCACTATATCCATGGTAGTACCTGGAAGGACCGTGCTTTTTACTACGATAACCTTGTAACCAAATTCTTGATTTTTTAAACATGCCCCAATTTCCTCAGCAACTTGCCTGACAGAAGACAAATCTATACTGCCATTTTTACTGGGAGTACCTACAGCTATAATAACTACTTCAGAGTTTCGGACCGCTAACGATAAATTAGAAGTTGTTATGATTCGACTTAAATTTTTCTTTAACAAGGAACTAAGGCCCGGTTCATAGACAGGAGAACAACCTTTCTTGATCAGATCCAATTTATCGGAGATTTGGTCGATAATATAAACATTATGATTATTATTCGCTAAGCTTGCTCCAGTGGAACAGCCTACATACCCAGCTCCAATAACTGATATATCCATACGAAGTTTCCTTTCCTACAATCCTCAAATAACCACTAAAAAACTTGATCACTAGGTTTAACTAGGATCGCAAATGAGAATATGAATCTCGATACCATTTAATCGAACGTCGCAAACCAACATCAATTTTAATCTTTGGTAGATAATTTAATTCAACTTTTGCCCTGGATATATCTGGACATCGTCGCCTGGGATTGTCTGTAAGATAGTTGGCGTCCTTAGCATTAGATCTTAATACAACGACTACATCATTATTAATAACAGCATTAATAACAGTAGCAATTTTTTGTGATAAATCCTGGATAGAAATTTCTTCATCATTTCCTATGTTATAAGGTCTACCTGGCTCGCCCAATAACAGCACCCTTAAAAAACCCTCTAGAGCATCCGAAACATAGCAAAATGATCTGGTGGGGGTACCATCACTATATACTTCAATTTTCTTGCTTTCTAATCCCGATCTAACAAAATCGGGAACCACCCTTCTATCATCAATTCTCATAAAAGGACCATAAACATTAAATGGTCTGACAATTTTTAAAGGCAGGTTTTTTTCTCGCACAAAAGTACTTACAATAGTTTCTCCTAATCTTTTCGACTCGTCATAACATGCTCTGGGACCTATACATGAAACATTTCCATGATAGTTTTCATCAGTAGGAACATAACCATCCGTTGGACTTCCATATACCTCACTACTACTAAAATACAAAAAGCCCTTTAACCTACTGTTATTATCAATAGACTCTAACATCCGCCACAAAAGAATAGTATTTACACGCATAGTTTCGAGAGGAAAACGACGATAAAATGTAGGAGACGCAATCCCGGCACAATGAATAATATAATCATAGTCATTAAATTGTAGGTTCTCCTCTCCAATATCTCCTTCTATGACCTTAAAATCATCAGTTAAATTGACGGTTAAATCATCCAGATTGACTATATTATTATCAATACATGTCACCGAAACATTTTGATGATAAGAATGATTTAAAATATAAAAAAAGGCGCATAAATTTGATCCTATAAAACCGGTATGACCAGTGATTAATATTTTCTTATTATTAAATTTTTCTGTTAGGCCTGCCATACTTTGAATAGCTAGATTTATATCTTCCTCAGTAATTTTATTGATCACAAAAAACCCTAGTTCGGTTCTGATAATGTGTTTTCTATAAATTTATACAGTGAATAACCTCTGAAAAATAGATATAATATATGTGAAAATATGACAATAAAAAAATCAAACAATTAAATGGCAAAATTATTCCTTCAAATCCTTTAAACTTTCATTTGGAGAAAAACCTTGTCACAAATTAAAGAATTGTTTTTTAAAGAAGCTAGTTTAGAAAATAGAAATGTTACCAAATCAGATATGGTTAAATTTCTGGATTATATTAATAGCGCCGGAGATGAAGGTAGCCAATTTGACGCCAAAGATATTGGTAAGATACTTGATAAAAATGAAAGGATCTGTCTGGACAAAGTAAAGAACCAACTAGGCAAACATTTATCCGCTTTTGCTAACACTTCAGGTGGTTTATTGGCCATTGGAATTAAAGAAAACAAACGTAAAAGAGTGGCCTTCACCGCTAATAATTATCCATTAAGTCGAGTCAATCTTCAACATCTCCAACGAGCCATTTCCACTTCCCTGGAACCCAAAATAGAATTTTATGTTGAATTAGTTGAAATGGAACGAGCTAAATCCGCAGCTAAAGGTATAATTCTCATTTTTATTGAACAAAGTATGACGCCTCCTCACCAAGTAATTAACAACAGAACTTATTATTTCCGACATGGAGAATCATCCAATCCCGCCCCTCACTCTCTTGTTTCAGCATTATTTCGTTTTCGTAAAAAGCCCAATCTAAAGATAGACGTAATTAAGGTTAGAAGTTCAGAAAACTTACGAGTGATTATCAAAAATAAAGGCAATTCCCCTGCTTTACACACTCACATAGTAATCAACATTTATCCTATATTAATCAAAGGTAATCACATTCAGCTAAATACGAATGTTATAGATAAAACTACCGACGGACTATGGAACATAAAAGAATTTCTGGGTAATAGTAAGCAAAACTTTATGAAATTCAGATTTAGGGCCAAGCCGGAGCAAATTATTTTACCTGGTGTCAATGAAGTATTATTTGATCTTCCCTTCCAAAAATTTCCTGAAGCTAAATTAAATGCTCGATTGTACTGCGATGATTTTGAAGGAGAACAAGAATTTAAACTATTTTAAAAGCGGTGAAGTTATGAAATTTTATATTAGAATAACCAGTCTTATATTTAACCAAAAAAAATGCTGCTTTAATATTTTCCAAAAAAAACTCAGCATATTTAAAATAACTGAATAAACTTATTAAGAAAAATAGGCCGATGCAGTGATAATACTACCTTTATAAGCAATATTATAGCTAAAAACAAAAAAAATTCTAATGAATTGAAAGGCATACAACTACCACATTATATTGTTTCCTTTTTACTAAAGCAATGCACTTTTTTTCCGAAAAAATATTAAATTGCTAATATCAAAGGAGCAAATATGTCACCTTTGGAAAAAAGAAAACTTCTGAGAGTGGAAGTACAACAACCATTAAGGGTCTATGTTAGATCCATAGGATCAAATGTGGAATACGAATTTAAATCAGACAATCTTAGTCCCCAAGGAATTAACTTAATCGGCAGACAATCCATTTCATATCCATTTAACTCCTCAACCCTCCTGGATGTATGGGTTCAAATCAAAGACAAACAAAACTCAGTAATCTATTTCACCGCTAAAATAATCAGAACCCATAAAAAGCAAGGAAAACTTATCTTTGGTCTTCGTATAGTTCAAATTTCAAACGAATCTGAACTGAAACTAATTCAGTATATTACTGATCACCACACCCAAAACTTTTCCAGTTCTCCTAAACAAAAATCAGGTTTTTTGGCATAACATAGGTTTTTAACGAGTTACGGTATAACAGAAGTTACGGTTTTATAGGCTAATTTACTTGAAAAACGGCGTTAAATATCTTATACAGGCCTTGTATTTGAATCACTTAAACTGATTCAAAGAGGAGAATTTATGAAATTGAGTATATTTATCGGTAGATTATCACTATTGTCGCTATTGTCACCTTTATTACTACCATCACTATCATCGTTATTATCACTAAAAAATCCTCAATTAAGGGCAGAAATTCGCCATAACAGCATTAGTTTTTATGATCACTTTGCTTGTAAAAATAACCATCCTTCGCTCACTCTAAAATTCGATCTCATTGGGAATGATTTTTTCCTGCGGGGTAAATCGAATTTTAAGTCTGGTATCGCGCCCCTAAATAACGATGGAACGGTTAACGTGGTAATTGAAATACCTGCCGGTTGTAAAGACAAATGGGAAGTTAACGAAAGCGGAGTTTTATTTTGGGACAAAAAGAACGGTAAACACCGATTAATAAACTACCTCCCCTATGTAGGTAATTACGGTATGATTCCTCGAACATTAATGTCAGCCGAAATAGGCGGAGATGGTGATCCACTGGATGTCATTGTATTAGGCCCGTCTATCCCCAGAGGATCAGTCGTCAAGGTCAGAATTGTTGGCAGTATCAAATTAAAAGATACTGGAGAACAAGATGATAAAATGGTGGCTGTCTTGACTCAACCTTCTCCAGATAATCCGTTTGCTAATATTTCCTCCATAACCCAACTCGAGAGAAACGGGGTAATAAATATTGTTGAAACCTGGTTTAAAAATTACAAAGGCAAAGGGGTCATGCAAGTTGAAGGACGCTTAAACGAACAGGATTCAAACCAGATTTTAAAAAAATGTATTGCTGCCTACAAAAAAGTAAATTCTGATCGTAGGTAGATGTAACTAGCTGCTAGCGACTAGTAATTCTATCATTTAAACAACACTAATACAAATAATATGATCAGAGCTATCAACTCGTCATTCCATTGTCAGTGCTTATTGATTAATTACAGTAAAATTAGCTAACACTGGAAAATGATCCGAATAGCCGTCTTGTGGTATTATTTGCCCATTTTCTTTCAAACAAGGACCGCTAGTTCCCGCGTATCCTGATCGTTTACACTTATGAAAGGCAATGGGTTTACGATCTACATTCTTCATAAAATCAGGTTTATAAATCTGAAAAGAATTTTTTACATAATCAATTCCGTTATTATCAAACATTGATTTAGTTAATTGAAAGCTGTCTAGAGTATTCCAAATCCTATCTCGATAGTAATAAAAAGTACCCCGTTTTTCCAAAATCTCACTAAGTAATTTATTTTTCAGAGATTTAAATTTACGATAGGCAAAACTCTGATTAACACTAACAAACTTAGCCAACAATTCCTGAGCACGCGCTATATCTGAATAATATTTTTCTAACGGTTTTAAGATGGTCAAGTCCCATACACCTTTCTTTTCTTTTTCAGCTCGAAAACGATCTATTGCCCTATAGAAAATTTTCTTTACCAACGATTTATTGAATACATCATAACTTGAACCATATAATACTGGATTCTCCGAACTGGAAGCCATTACCCTTTCAATAAATTCCGAAACACTTAATCCCGCTAATAAAGATCCATCCTCAGGTTGAGCATTAAAATCTCCACTAACTATAATATCCATATTGGGATTTTGAGATAAAATATTAGAGATAATTTTATGCGATGCTTTTCCACATTCATATCTTCTCAATATGTGTAAACTGCCTACCTTAGCAGGCCAATGGTTTACAAAAACAACTAGGGGATTGCCATTAACATCTAATCGAACCTCTAATATATCCCTGGTCACAGTAAAAACCGGCTTGCCTTGATACCCCGATATTGATGGTATATACCACGCACCTTTTTTAGCATATGGTTTATGGACCTTAAAACTTTTGATGGGAAACTTAGTTAGTAAACCAGGATTCATGCCACTTACATCAACTCCGGGTAAATATACTGCTTGATACTTAGCTTTGGAAATTTTACTATTTAGTACCTTTGCTAAACTTTTTAAAATAGCCAGATTTTCGACTTCTAATACACTAACAACATCGGGTCCTTCACCAAAATAAGAACCGTTGTTAGCGCTTAATATTACCTCGGCCAGGTTATTTAATTTTAATTGAACCCGATTATCGGTATATGGAGGATTACTGGTAGGCAAAAATCGCTCATCTAAAGTATTAGGATCATCAATATTGTCGTATAGTTGCTCAACATTAAAACTCATAAAAAGAAAAGTGGAACTTGCCTGCTGCTCATCACTATAAACACCAGAGCTGGCAATCATTAATGACATTGCTCCACCCAACAAGAACATCACCATCATTCCATAACGGTTTTGCATAATCTTCTCCCTGATTAAGATGTTACTAACCTAGATAGGAAAAAAACTATCAAGGAAATATCTTGTTGTAAAGTTCAATGTGAATATTTATTCAGCTAACCAAGAAAAGAATAGAAAGTTGCTTCCAGAAAAACTCTTAGTAGGTAAATTAGAAGGAAACCTAAGTCTAGATGTGTGTGCAATATGATACTTAGGTGAATACCAATGAGGAATCAAGTAATGTCCAGCAATTAAAACTCGATCTAAGGCCCTACAAGCTATCAACAAATCCTTCCGGTTAGCTACTTGTGTTATTTTGGCAGTAAGACGACTCGGCCTCATTTAACTACCTTCCCATAATACACTATTTTTTCAATTTTTTAATCATATTTTTTGTAAGCATATAATTTATTTCTACACACACCAGTCTTTTTATATATTCAAATGTCAAATCATTGCCTTATATAATTATTTCCACAATTGTGGCCGCACAATCGAAATAACGGTATAATGAAAAATATTAGTAAGATGAAAGTATGACAGTATAATTAGGAAACAAACATGAAACTTGTTGAATTAATAGAATATTTTGAAAAATTTGCCCCTTTAGAATTAGCTGAAAAATGGGATAATACCGGTTTACAAATTGGCAACTTAAATCAGAATATCTCTAAGGTACTAATAGCCCTAGATATTCATCCAGCTTTAATCAGTGAGGCCAAAAAAAACCAAACCGAGCTAATTGTTACCCACCACCCTTTTATATATCCTTATTTTAAGAAAATTGATCTTGGCTCATGGCAAGGAGAAATAATCTCTCAACTAATCAAAAACGATATATCTTTATATACGCTTCATACCAATCTCGATGCTGCTGAAAAAGGCTTAAACGTCATATGGAGCAACGATTTAGAGCTTAATAATATTAAACCACTCATCGAACACCCCAACCAACTTTCTTTTCCCGGCCTTATTGGAGAAATATCAACTCCAACTAATGGAAAAAATATCATTACTAAAATTCAAAAAGCCTGGAAATTAAGTAACATCAAGTATGCTGGTCATTTAGATAACATGGTAAAAACTATCGCAATATGTTCAGGCGCCGGTGGTAGTTTTTTAGAGCAAGCTATAAATTTGGGTTGTGATTTATTTATCAGCGGAGATCTCGGTTATAATAAACTACAGCTAGCTGATCGTCATAATATTATTATAATTGATGTAGGACATTTTACATCAGAAAACCATTTATTTTCTAAGGCTATGACTTCTTTTAATAAGACAATACCAGATATTACCTTCATTCAAAGCACAACCTCACTTAATCCTGAACAATGGTGGTCATCTTAGATTCTGTTTAAAAAGCACAACCTACCTTAATTTAGATTTGAAGGGATTAATTAATTTCTTATTGTCTTCTTTGATTTCCTTTTCCTTGGGTCTTTTATGCATGTCAATATAACTCCTAAAGGACTCAGTAAATCTAGAGGCCGCTTTTCCTTGATGACGCTGCAACAAAGGAAGAATATAAGTATTAAAAACTAATAACAAAATCAATATCGAAAAAATGATTAAGAGAATTTTAATTATGTTCCAAACACTAAAGTGATATTTACTGAACCAATTTTTATAGGTGGGTTCTTCAATATATTGAGTTGCTTTAGCCTCACTCGCTCTACTGGACATCGTTTTAATAATGTATTCATTACCTATATCACCTGTATCTTTAAATGATTTTTCCCCTTTTTCCTTTTTTTCCTTACTTTGATCTTGATCAATTTTATCTATCTTATCTACCTTATCTATCTTATCAATAATTTCGGTTAACTCAGCATAGTCTGTTATCATTTTAGCATCAATATCCTTATAATCTACACTTGACACAGCTTTTGACTCATCTTTTGACTCAACTTTTTTGGACTTTGTTAAAAAAGCATCCTCATACATATTTGTGATTTTTTCTCTTTGAAAGGCATGTAAATGAATTCTTTTTTTCTCCGGATAACAAACAAAAAACCCCTCATAAAAATATTTTTGTTGATACTCTTGTCTAAGTTCTTTAGTTACCCGATTAGTTCTCGACTTGATAAATGAATCAGTCAATTTAATCATCGCTGGAAAGATAGACATTTCATTCAAAAAAGGCGAATTAACCTTAATATGTGTAAACCTACAAATATGATGATCTGAGGAGAAAAATAATTGATTTTTTCGTATATCTTTTAACTCAGCATTCAGCAATACAGAACAATTCACATGCTCGTGATTTTCAGGAAAATGGATCCGACTTACGTCCTGGATTTCATCTGATTTATGGATTTTCTCTAGAAGATCATTTAATATTAACTGGATTTTCTCCAATGATAAATCATTAAAAAACATGATCTGGTGGGTTGTAGTAATAGAATGCAGAAGTTTTTCCACTTCTTCTCTATTAGTTTTACAATTTACGACAATATAGATAGGGTTCTTTAGATGTTCCAATAGAAAAATAAATTCAGGTAAATTGCTCGAATTAATAAAAGAATCATCAATAAACATGATTTGAGGTGTAAAATAAACAGGTTCTTGAAAGATGGTAGATTTTGACCAGGCAAATCGTATAATGAAAGAAGAACTTGGAACATGATCAATAATCTGCCTACGTAATTTCTTCTCTCCTAAAGCAAAAAAAACCGGAAAACGTATTTGTGCAGTTACAGCATGATTCTTTTGGATCCAAGAATTTATTTTTTTCTGAATTTCCAAAGATGAAAAAGAAGGCTTTAATATGCAGCCCTGACTTAAATTATGTATCAAATCCTGATTAGAAACAGATAAAACAACAGCGCTGATTTTGTTCTCCCCTAACGAAGAACAAAAAGGAATATTAAGAGAAACCTTTTGTCCTTTTCTTAAATAAACCGGGGTTTCTACCACAATACGATCCATACTAAAAGTGGTGATTTTACCCGGCACCTCAAGGTTCAAACGATTATCAAAAGAATAATGGTTAACATTATTTAATTTATACTCAGCATGATTACCTGCAACTGCGAAAATAAATTGTCTAATCGTTTCATTTATAGATAAAGATCTAGGTATTACCGCTCTAACCCCAATCGCTAAAATATCACTAATTAGCTTTTCATTAGTAGATTTAGTGATAACAACTAACCTAATATTTCGGGTCTCAGGATTATATCTGATTGAACGCAATGTTTCTAAAACATCTAATTTTTTGCCAAAATCGCTAATCAAAATAGCATTGGGTTTTTTATCATAAATTGCAGGTTTAATATCTTCCCTGTCTAAAGCATACCTGCAGCTAAAACCTCTTCTTTCAAGATTTCTAGTGATCTCATTAATGAAATTAGATTTTTCATTAATAATTAATAGATTTCTTTTTATCTTCACGTCTATAAGGTCCTTTTATGAAAATTTTTAATATCTAATTTTTAATATTTAATATTTATTTTTTCTCAAACTTAATTAACAGGTCCAGTAATTTGTTTTGCTCATGGAGGGAAAGTTCTTTACCTCTTTCTAAATTGTCCGCAATTTTTCTCAATACTGGAGACGATTGCAAATTATTACTTAGATAATGTTTTAACTTTTCATCAATATTCCCATTTAACATGGACACCACCTTAGCCTTTTCAATCTCAGTTCTATCATGATGCTGATCTTTAAATGATACCTCGGAAACCGATTGATCAGAATCATTGCTGGTTCTTAATCCTTTTCCTAATTCAAGTTGTCGTTCAAAATTTTTTAACATCATTGTTATAACAGATTCAATTGATAAAGCCATCAGAAAGACCTTCTTTCATACATATAGTTTTTTTTGGCCGTTATTTTAGATTTTTCTCTAAAATACGCTGAATTATAAACATCTATATCAATATGGCGCAAAAACGGTAGATTTACACCATCACCCCCACTAAATATTCCCGTTTGTGGATCTATCATATGATATACTACACCCGCTGGCATTACAAACGGCTGTGGTTTGTATTTCAATAGAGCCATCTCCATATAATCCTTCCAGATAGGAAGAGCAAATTTCGAACCCACAGCTCTAGGACCTAACGAAGCAAAATTATCATGCCCAACCCAAACAGAAGTTAGGAGATCCTGGGAGAATCCTATGAACCATGTATCCCTACCCTCATTAGTAGTACCGGTCTTTCCAGCCAAATGTCTTCCTAAACTACGCGCTCTATAACCAGTGCCTCTTCTGATAACATGCTCCAGCATAATAGTCATAATGTAGGCTATTCTATTATCTAATACCAATTTTGGTATTTCATCACGCTGATCTTCAATTGAATAAATCAGTTTATTATTCTTGTCATATATCTCATATATACCCAAGGGCTCTCTTACATAGCCTTGATTAGGAAAAACAGAAAACGCTTTGGTTAGTTCCATCATTGTTACGGCTGATGAACCTAAACTGAGCCCCATCTCTCTTTTCAGTGGAGTATCAATACCCAAAGTTTTAATAAACCTCATAGCACTTCTTATACCCACGGCCTCCAATATTTTCACCGATGGAATATTTAAAGATTTAATTAGAGAATAATAGAGAGTGGTATAATCAAAGTTAGAACTAGAAAAATTCTTGGGCATCCAATCGTCAATCTCCACAGGTTCCCCTGAAAAGATAGACGCGGGATGATATCCTTTTTTGACAGCCAAAGCATAGTACAAGGGTTTAAAAGCTGATCCAGGTTGTCTTAATGCCTGCACTACACGATTAAACTGACTTTCATTATAATTGGATCCTCCGACCATGACCTTAATATAGCCTGTTTTGGGTTCAATCGATAACAATGCTCCTTCAATCTTCATAACATCAAAGTCATCCCGTCTTGCATACCGACCTTTTATATATTTTTCCCTCAATTTATTTATCTTGTTGCTAACAACTTCATTAGCCTTGAGCTGCAATTCCAAATCAAGAGTAGTAATTACTTTCAAACCACCTTGTTTAATCACCTTTTCATCAAACAATTTGTTCAATTTTTGACGAACATAATCCATAAAAAATGGGGCATACTTAAAATTCAAGGTTTTTTTCTTGGCTAATATAATAGGAACTCCAGTTAGATAGTCATGTTCATCAGCGTCTATATAACCTAACTTCCTCATTCTTCTTAATACATAATACTGCCGTCTAATAGCAGCACTTAAATTCTTTACCGGATTATACTTACTCGGTGCCTGTGGTAGACCCGCAATTAAAGCAATTTCAGCTAAGTTGAGTTCCTTTAATGATTTACCAAAATAGGTATAGGCAGCAGCAGCTACTCCATAGGAGCCATTTCCCAGAAAGACCATGTTTAAATACAGTTCAATGATTTTACGCTTACCAATATTTTTTTCAATCTGATAGGAAAGAATTATTTCCTTCAACTTCCTCCTGATTGTTTTTTTATTGTTTAAAAAGTAGGATCTAGCTAATTGCTGGGTAATAGTAGAGCCGCCCTGCCTCAATCGCATATTGCAAATGTCCACAATCAATGCTCTTAAGATACCCCAATAATCCACTCCATGATGTGAAAAGAAGCTTTGATCTTCCGAAGCTATAAAAGCTTCAATAACTTTACGGGGAATTTCTTCATACTTTCGATAATATCTACGCTCAGTAAAGAATTCTCCGATTCTTTGTCTGTCTATGGTATAGACTTCACTGGTTAGAGGGGGTATATATTTATCTAATTGAGCAACATTGGGTAAACCAGCCATAATAGAACTTACTATCCAATAGGCCACACCGATAATAAGTACTGAACACACTAACCAAACAAGGATAATCTTTTTAAAAACTTTTACGAACCATGAACCTTTCAACATAATTCTGCACCCTATTATAATGGTATCACTTCTTTCTAAATACTTAAACTTTCAACTTGCATATTCAAATCAAATCTTTATTATATTGGTTATGAAAGCCACGGTTATTAAAATAATATTTTTAACGATTTTTTTGATAGCTGTTATTTATGTCCAAACTCAAATCTATAAACTGGGTGATAAGCAAAAAAAGGTCGGTCCCATACCTTATACTACCACTAATATACATATGGGTACTCTTTTTACCATCATAATAGCAGAAAAAAAACCTCAAAAAGAACTTCAAATAGCTGCTAAAAAAGCTTTTGACGTTATTCACCAGTTGGATAAAAAATATAGTACCTACCGTAAAGATAGTCTAATTTCCCATATAAATGCTGATGCTGGTAAAAAAGCCACCTCTATAGATAATGAAACCTTTCAACTTATACAATTTGCTAACAATATTTCCGAGTTATCAAAGGGTGCTTTTGATATTACTTTTAAATCGTTTGATAAAATTTGGAAGTTGAAGCCTGAAAAATTTACTTTACCCGACAAAGAAACCATATTGAAAAAGAAAATATCGATTAACTACCGAAATTTACATTTAAGTGAGGAAGAACTTAAAATCTTTATTAACAATGAATACACCCAAATCGGAATGGGCGCCTATGTAAAAGGATATTCCATAGATCAGGCTGCTTTATCACTTACAAATCAAGGAATCAATAACTTCATTATTAATGGAGGCGGTGATATTTACTTTTCAGGTACCAAGTTTGGTAAACACTGGTTAACTGGCATCCAACATCCACGTAAGGGTCGAGGAAAATTACTAGCTAATGTTCCAATTGATAAAAACATGGCGCTGGTTACTTCTGGTGATTATGAAAAATTTGTGATACACGAAGGGATTCGCTATCACCATATTATTGATCCTAGAACCGGATATCCTGCTCGTGGTTTGATTAGTGTTACTATTTTACATCCCAGCGCTATGACAGCTGATGCTCTGGCTACATCAATTTTTGTTTTAGGATTAAAAGAGGGCTTGAAACTTGTCAATAATTTCCCAGACACTCAGGCACTATTAATAGACGACCAAGGAGAGTTCCATGGAACCAAGGAACTTATAGCGAAGCTTGAAAAGCTTAACGACATTAATGAAATATCCCCATAAAGCTCAAAGGAATATAAAAATGCGTAAAATTCTTGTTCTGGGAGCCGGAAAATCTTCACCAGCCCTAATCAGATATTTAATCGATAATTCGGCCAAAGAAGATTGGTACATAACTATTATGGATAATTCTACTAAGCATATCTCTCCTGAAATACACAAGCATTTACGTACCAAAATAATTACAGGTGATATTCAAAAAGAGAGAAAAAGAAAACAAATTATGACCGATTCAGATCTGGTTATTTCGTTATTACCTCCTCGTTTTCACGCTATTATTGCTAAAGAATGTTTGAACCTAAAAAAACATTTTCTAACCGCTTCTTATGTCTCACCGGAAATAAAACAACTAGATCCTGATGTAAAACAATTGGGTCTAATTTTTTTAAATGAAGTAGGTTTGGATCCTGGTATAGATCATATGTCAGCCATGCGATTAATTAATAAAGTAAAAAAACAAGGAAAACAAATCTTGGGATTTGAATCCTTTACCGGCGGACTTATTGCTCCAGAATGTGAAAGAGACAATCCTTGGCGTTATAAATTCACCTGGAATCCTCGTAATGTTGTTTTAGCAGGTCAAGGCCCTCCCGCTAAGTTTATTCAAAACAACAGGTTTAAATATATTCCTTACCATAAGCTTTTTCGGCGCACGGAGTTAATTGAAATTGATGGCCTAGGTAAATTTGAGGGATACGCTAACCGTGACTCCCTTAAATATATGGACCTTTATGGTTTAAACGATATCAGTACTTTCTTTCGAGGTACTTTAAGACGGAAAGGATTTTGTCGCGCATGGGATATGTTTATCCAGTTAGGTTTAACTGATGACAGTTTCATATTAGAAAACTCAAAAGATATGACAAATAAAGAATTCATTAATTCCTTTTTAGCATACAACCCTCATGATTCGGTAAAATTAAAGACCCAACATTACCTACAACTAGATTACGATTCCGATCTAATTGACAAATTGGAATGGCTCGATCTTTTTAAAGACATTAAAATCGGCCAAAAAAATGCTACTCCGGCCCAGATGCTTCAGCGTATCTTAGAAAAAAAATGGTCCCTAAAACCTCAAGACAAAGATATGATTGTTATGTTACACTTGCTTGACACTACCTTAAATAATCAAATCAAGCGACATCAATCAGTAATGGTGGTAAAAGGTGAAGATCAAACTTATACTGCTATGGCTAAAACGGTGGGGCTACCGTTAGCTATTGCTGCCAAAAATATCCTTAATGGTTTTATCCGTGCCCCAGGAGTACAGCTACCCCTTCAAAAAAATATTTACGATCCTATCTTAAAAGAACTGGACACCTTCGATATCCAATTTAAAGAACAAATAGTCAAGATTCCTGAATAATCACGCTACTCGTGCCAAATAATACATTTTACTTCCAACAACAAGACGATTACAACTAGGACTAAGCTTTTCATTACACCTCGTACCATGCTTTGGGTAGACTAATCGTAGATTTACGATTAGTCTTTAGAACGTCTTTTAAATAAACATGACCAAGCTCGATGACCGTCCTCTTGATCACGAAATCGAATCGATTTAATATGATGTATTTCAAAGCGAGGTTCGACCACTTCAACAATTTCATTAGCAGTTAATTTAGGTGGACCTTCTTCGTGTCTAGGGTCGTCAGCATTTCCACAAAGACTGAGCCAAAGCCCCTCACTTTTTAAATTCTCATAAATAACCTCAACAAATACATTGCGCTTTTCATCCTCGATCGAATGAAAGCAACCTCGATCAAATACAAAGTTAAAATTCTTAGTATTAAGTTGCCCCATATTTAAAACATTCAAAACTTTAAAATCAATTTTACCGTCTAAATTTTCTTTAGTAGCTTTTCTTTTTGCCATCTCAATAGCATCGGGAGAAATATCACCGGCAGTAACATCAAATCCATTTTGGGAGAGCCAGATAGCATTGGTTCCTGTACCACAGCCAAGTTCTAAAACAGAACCTGATAGATTTAAAGATTCAACTGTATTAACCAATTCAGGAGCTGGAAACCCCGAATCCCAAGGGAGATCCTGATTTACATATCTATCGTTCCAATCTTCTTGTGTTCTTGCTTTTCTCATGAAAGCTCTACTCCTAAAAATATAATAAAAATAAATTTAAACCTTGTTCTTCACGGATCCAATAGAGTTTGTTTTTCACCAGGACCTTTTTCTGCAGGTGATGGTTCATGTATAACTGGTCCAGATTGAATTAAATTTGATCTAAGCCGCATGTCTAATATTTCTTCAGCTCTCTTACCAGATTCAATCAATTTATAAATATCGATACCTGTTCCTACTCCTATTTCATGCATAAGACCTACCAGGTCCTCCGAACAAGTGTTTCCGGTAAACCCTAAGGAATATTTAGAAGCTCCCGTAGCCGGTTGACCACCAATAGCTCCAACCGAACCATCAATATACTGGACTCCCATCTCAACAGCTGCAACACTATTTACAATTCCTGTTCCTCTAGTGTCATGAAAATGAGCGATAAATTCAGCTTGTGGAAAAGTACTCATAAGGTCTCCGATCCGCTCTCGTACTTGAACAGGATTGGCTACACCCGTTGTATCTCCAAGCATTATTGTTTGAGCTCCTTCATCCAAATAAAACTTTACAATTTTCTTTACATCGCTCATAGATACATCACCCTCAACTGGACAGCCATATACTGTACCAGCACAACCAATGATTTTAACGCCCAGTTTATGTGATCTTTGCATAATCTTAGCATGAGCACTCATCGCATCAGAATGAGGCATTTTAAAATTTAATTGATTATGCCCCTCACTGGCTGAAATCATCAAAATTATCTCATCAGCTCCATATCCCTCCCCCTGACAAACCTCTAACCGATCAAAACCTTTTTCATTAGGCATTAAGACGACATAGGACACATCATCTTTTCTTTTGATTTGTTTCATCACATCTACTGCATCGGCAAATTGTGGTAAATATTTGGGGTGAGAAAAAGAAGTAACCTCTAACTTAGTAACTCCAGCATCGATAAAGCGATTAATCATCTCCACTTTATGCTGAGTAGAAACAACTTTGGAAAGAGATTGTAATCCATCACGCGCCCAACACTCACAATACTTAATCTTTGACGGCAAAGTCATAATAATTCCCTTTATTTTATTTGAATAATAACTAGCTACAATTAAGTCTTATTACCGATTATCATATCGCCATCAATAACTTCAACAATTTATTTCGCAGTATCGTACAAATTTGCTACCTACTCTTTCCACACTCATGGCCGTACAATTAAAGCTTGCATAAAGAATCACAAAGTATTATGTAGATAACCATGAGTTTAGCTAATAACACCATCTGGCACTTATCACACAGCAGTAATGCCGTAAAAGTAGCCAATAAGCTTTTTATTTTTGACTATCATGAGCCCCCAACGCAAAATCCAGATTTAAATAAAGGTCAAATCAATCCGCAAGAAATTAAAGATGAACAAGTTTACGTTTTGATATCTCATGGACATCAGGATCATTTTAATCGAGGAATTTTTAACTGGAGCAAGGTAGTTAAAAATATTTCGTATATAATTTCTTCCGATGTTCATAACATCCCAGATAAAGCCCATTCCATAAAACCTAACCAATCTTTAAAATTAGGTGAAGTCGAGATTAAAACTTATCCATCAACGGATATTGGAGTCGCTTTTTCTGTCTTTGTCGAAAATCACCATATATATTTTGCTGGTGATAACGCTTTTTGGAACTGGGAAAACAAGGTTTCTGAAGAACACTATATTAAAAACGTTTTAGATAAAATTGACCGTAAAAAAGATATCAGCATCGCTTTTCAAATCTGCGATCCTAGACTAGAAGGACAGGGAGAAGGGGGTATCTATGCTTTTGCCCGTGCTTTTAATCCCGATATATTAGTTCCTATCCATTCCTTTGGAGATTATTCAATTAATCAAAGAGCGCACCAAAAGTTAAAAAAGCAAGGATTCAAAAATAAATTCTGGTGCATCAACCGTCCAGGTGATAGCTATTCATTCTCAAATCAAACTGGATAGGTTGTTAAAAAAATAGTAATGATTATTATTGAATCGTTATAGTCTTTTCTCCCTGATAGTGGGTTCCTTTGACATCTACTAAATCAAATCCGATCTTAACAGTTTGACCGGCTTTATTGTATATACTGTCTGCACCTATATTGATACTAAAATAGTAATAGGCTCCTTCAACACTGGCTTCAACATTAGGGGATACCTCATCATCGGCAGTGACAAAATAATCCCATTTACCAGTTGAAGCATCTACATCGGTCTGTCCATAGGTTCCAGTATAACCGTTAAAAAAACTGAAATTTTCTCCATTATCACCGGCTATCACCGCATCAGCTACAGAAAAAGTATTATCATCTCTACTTAAAGCGGTCACCTTGTAGAAGGTATCATTATCTGTTTTAACAAAATCTCCAACCTGCAGACTGCCACCATTGATAGATTGAGCAAAAGCGTTCTGATCGTTACCCATGTTGGAAATTGATTGATCAGTAGTATCTTGGGCCAAAGCAGAAAAAGTTAACATGGTATTAGGATTAGAATCTACCCAAGTTGCTTCCAATATTCGAAAATAACCCCAAACTTTTTCCGGAAACATCAAAAGAGTGCTATTAGTACCAACTACAGCATCATCAGTCTGATTATCCACCACAACATCATCCAGCGTCCAATCAGTTGAACTATAGACATATATATCACTACCTAACAAGGTACTTAAAAGAAATTTTTCTCCGGTAACAGCTTGCGTAACCGCTCCTCTTAAGGAATATGTTTCTTTTTCTTTAAGCTCGGCTCCTGGAGTAATAGTTAATACGGTATTATTATGACTCAATTCGACGGTAACCTCAGCTTCCACATAATCCTCTCTATCGGGCACGGTATAGACTTTTAAATCATCCTCATAAACTAAATGTAAATGTTCAGCCGCATCAGTAGCTAAGTTAACCGGCAAGTTAAAGTATAAAGTTATGACACCATCTTTAGCCATAGTGAGTATATCAGCGTCATTTATATTTTTTGTTACGCTGTTATAAATTACCGCCAACTCGGTAGAGATATTTATCGCGTCTAATTCAACGATGACTTTGTAAGTACCTCCACTTTTGTTATTGCTATTTGAATTATTGTAATTAATTTCCACCTTTTCCAGAACATCAGATTTTTTACTTGAATAATCAATGCGAAGCCTTGGGTATGATTCCCCGCAGCTTGCTGCGAACTAATTTATAA
>CAZJDM010000011.1:28632-48143 GCA_964544765.1 uncultured bacterium | reverse complement strand
ATAACACAGGCGATGTACTAGCATACACTTTTGGGAGCAGAAAGGATGAGGTGTTTAAAGAGTTGAAAAAAATGTTATCTCCTTTTGGTATTGGTCATTTCTATTCTGATGACTGGGGAGCGTACTCTAGAAACCTTCATCCAACTGAACATACCATAGGGAAAGAAAAGACATGGAGGATAGAAAGAAAACACTTGAATCTAAGGACAAGAATTAAAAGGTTAGCAAGACGTACGATATGCTTTTCCAAGCTGGTAGAACTACACGACAAGGTGATAGGAATGTTCATCAACTTTTTTGAATTCGGTATGGTACCAAATTAGCATTTCAACAATTTACACCCAGCACCAATTTGTGACTATGAAAAGGGTCGAAGAAAACCTAGTTTGGAGCTTGCCTCTCAAATTGCCCTAGCTCTCGGTCACTCCCAAGCACTATTTGTATCAAAGCTTATTGAGGATCAGATTAAAGAAGCAAACTTAAAACTCAAAGTTAAAATTGAGGCCGCCTAATCAACGGAAAATACAACTGACCAGGTTGTCTTTGCATATAATCATCTACTGGAGTAACTGAAGGTGCGATTTGATCCATTAAGTAGTAATAAGAACGAGTCTGATAATTAAAATACAGATATAAGTTCCCTTTAGTTTTCGTATCGTCTTTAGCACCATCCGCACCCGTTGCACCATCTCTCGCATCATCTTCAATACCATATTCCCACTTTATATTGACAACTGCGACATTACCTCTAGGGCTATTTTTTACTGGTCCTGGTACGTGTTTAGCATTAGAATGGTCAAAGGTGGACCCCCCAAGATGAAAAGATACCAAGGTTTTCTTAACACCTTTACCACCTTCACCTTTTGCTCCCCCCGAAGGAGTAACAAATCTTGGTAACATAGTAAGTTTTATAGAAGAATTTGCCAGATCATCATCCGACTGAGTTGCTTGAGTTTGATCTTCTTGATTATCCTGAGTGATAGTAGGAATAGCTGATCCTTCTAAATAACCCTTCATTCTGGCTCTTAATACATTATCAAAGTAATCAACAAATATTCTATCGACATCTTTAAGACCAACTTCATTACTTTTCAGCAATTTGGCGGGTTTGGGGAAAAATTGTTTAAAATTGGGAACCAACTTCAATGTAATTTGCCTAAAAGGTCTATTTTCTGACTGATTAGCAGTTAGATCAAAACTACCATCGAATATATCGGTTGTTACAATGCCATCATCTTCTCCTGAGGCCAATAACCGCATCTTAACTAAAGTCATGGAAGTAAACCGAGAGGTCATCTGATTGGCTTTATTTGTGTTTAGAATATAAATGTTCCCATTTCTTAATCCTAAGATAAATTCGCGTCTATAGGGATGAGCCACCAATTTAGACGTGGCTCCAGCCAAGGCCTCCGAATCTGGAGTTTTATAAACATTAATCGAGCCTAAATCGAAATCTGACCGCTTAATTGTGGGATTCATGATATCTCCCATTCGCTTTAAATCATCAAATTGATATAAAGATAATTCCGCAATTGATACTACTTCACCGTTGGGTCTCGTCACTCCTTTGGGTAAAGTGCTGGCTATAGCAACTGTATCTTCGGTAATCGCAAAATGAAAACTAGGATCAACTCTAGTCGCGACAACTTGTTTATAACCGAAAGGACTTTCTGGGATTTCGGCTCCCTTATCGCCATCCATACAAAAACCTTCAGACTCTGTAATTGCTTCCTCTTCAGTAGCATAATTAAAACGAAAATAATTCCTACGAATAAGGCAACTTCTTACCTTCTTAATCCTTTTTTGAACAAACTTTTCAACAGACTTTACTTGAGCCTCATCAGAGATTGATTCTTTACAGTCTCCTGTAACTTTACAGATATTAATCCGCCCATCCTTGTACTGCAATCTAGCCAAAGGTTCTTTTTCGACACCCTCTGTTCCTTTAAGATAGATGGTTAATTTCTCATCGACATGATAAAAAGCGTCTTGTTTAAAGGCTTGAACATATTTCTCAAAAGGCAGGGTTATATCCAATATAACCAATTCTTTTCTGGGCTGCTTTTTAATTCTCTTTCTAGGAACTTCAGCCGGCTCTTCAACAACATTCTCTTCACCGTCAACGGCATCATCCTTACCACCATCAACGGCACCCTCACTACCGTTGTCAACGACACCCTCATCACCACCATCATCAACAGTCGTTTCACCACCTTCTTGAACTGCTTCGGGTTTACCTTCGGTAGTATCTTGATCTTCCGCACCTGCTTCATCTTTGGTAAATTTATTAGCCAAGATTACTCCTGCTTCAACTGGTGCAAGATTTTCACCTTCTGTATCAGCAGCAGCTACATCTCCTTCAGTAGCGTCTGTTTCATTACCATCTTTATTACCATCTTTACCACCCTTAACAGCTGGAACTGTATTCTCATCTTCAACTATATCTTGAGGATCTTCTATTTCATCTTTCTTAGCTAACAACACCAGATAGGTTCTGGATCCTTTATGTAAAAACTGCATATCTACATTAACTTCTTTAGTTTTAAAGCCTATATCTCTAAACAACTCTCTATCAACAGGGACATAGAGCATATATTGCATGGTAGATAAGTATTTATCTCCTGAATAAATATCAATAGCGTAATACACCTGAATTAAAACAATATCTTGCTCTAGTTCTAAATCACTTTCTCTATCAACAGGTGACATAATAGCCATCTTAAAAGGAGGATTATGATAATCAAAGGCAACTCTTTCTATATCGGGTTCTCCATCATAAAAAAGCGTTTTACCAGAATTAATTAAAATACTCTTACCTACCCGATTTAACGATACAGGATCCAAGGCAAAATGCTTAAGGGTCCAGTTTCCTTGATTATTCGTAGTAAACATGGTTAATCCCGACTTATGACCTAAAAAGGGATCCCCACTAATCTGCATTACCTGCTCGAAAGATCTTTCAGAAAATTTCCTACGATACAAATCCTTCGGATTTTTAACCGGAGGCTGCTTACCCCATCTTTTCTTTTTTAAATGATATTCAATTCCTGGAAATTGTAGTTCACTAACCGATACGGCCATCTGATAACCGGAATATATACCATAAATATATTGCCAGCTAGTAATCGCAGATATAACATCATTCTTAATAGTTATTGCTGATAAGGCAGAATTAACATTTGTCTGGCTGGACAGTCCCTGCCAAGAACAATCCATAAAATCACCAGCGGAAAAACGAGAATTAATATCTAAGCCTTTATCTAATTGAATACGATAGGTAAATACCTTATAATCAGTTTTATTAATCAGAGACTCATAACCAACTACATATAGTAGATAAGTATCTTTATCATAATCTATTCCAACATTAGTTGCCCACAAATTATATTCATACTTATCTTCGGTTATTCCCCCCCTACGCTTCCTAACACCAGTTTTAATTTTTTCGATCCCTATAAGAGGATTTCTTGTATAAGGAAATACTTCTTTACATAATGGATGCGAACCACCTTCATCTCTTCGTCCAGCATCCTTAACCCAGTTACCCTGAATAAATAAATGATAAGCATCTAAATTAACACTCGACTTATCCATTATCCAACATACTTGCTGTTTCAGGTCATTTAAGGATTCAATATCAACATCATAAGAATCTATATCATATTCTTCACACTCCTCAGAGGTTGGAAAATGCGTCTCAAAATCATTTTCCTTTTCTGGTTTTTTTAAATATTGCTTTTGAATAAAGGCTTCTTCTAATACAACACCTGATGGTAACATTACTCTTAAAAGAGGCTTCCAAGCATCTTTACCACTACCAGCTGGGTTTTGATAAAATAAATCAACAACACCAGCACTCTCATCTCCATCCCAAACTCTTTCAATTCCGGTTAATAATATTTTCCCATCTGTTGAGACATTAATAGATTTAATCTCTTCTTTTCTATCAAATCGAGTTTCGGGTACAGTAACTCCGCTTTCTTGATCTCCGACTTGAATCGTTGGAAAGGAATCATGATCCAACTTTTCCATCTTAGCCTGATAAGAAGCGCTTATTTCTGTATAGGAATCAGCTTTACCGGCAACACCCATCGAAGGAGAGTAGACTACCCGCCTATCATAAAAATAAGTTCTATAATCGTTCTGATACGCAATTTCAATATTACGAGCTAAAACTAAGAATCTCGACTGTACATGTTTGATTCTAGCTAAAACTTGATCTATTCCTTCAACATCATAGAGAACCCATATTGCTGTATCATCAACTTGATCAGAATCAGTTTGACCTGATTGATTTGGTTGACTAGCTAGATCAGCAGGTTTTTCCACCTCTTTAGCACTTTTATCACTGTTATCATCTTTACTAGGTTCTTTTTCCTGAGTGGCGGTTGCTAAATATTTTTTTAAAGAAAGTTTATTATAAATAGTATCTAGATAAATATAAGACTTCATAGCAAACAAAGTCAAATAATAAGGAAAATCAAATCTACTATCCACAGGCTCCTTAAATACCTGCAAAGTAAGGCTATTTTCGGAACCATCAAAATAAACGGCCAGATTTTCCAAATAATCTAAATGCCGAGAAATAAATTCTTCTCCCTGATCATTACCACTATTAACTAAGAATTCACTTTCATTATCTGAGTCAAAAGTTATTTGTCTTTGAATATCGGTTATTACTTCGTTAACATAAACAGAAAGAGCCTCGTAATATCTATCCAAATTACCTTCTGAAGATCCTAAGTGTCTGACCTCATCTTGACTTCTATTATAATAATCCCGTTTGGCGGCAAGATATCGTTCAAGTTCTTCTAACTGATTAGTTAATGAAGGCGACATATCTAGGTCTACACCCGTAAACTGAATGCCTAAGCTATCATCATAAAATTTCTGACCCACTGTTCGAATAAAGATTTCCTTTTCTCGATCTGTTCTGGGCTTTTTAACAAATTCCCTTAATAAAACGATGAGATCCTCTACCTTTCGCACATCACGACCACGAGTATATTCCAGAATCTCACTGAGAGGAACTTTTCCCCTTTTATTAACATGAGTTAGATTAAACTTAGCTCGACTTCGAAGAGTAGTTAAAGCAAAAGGTTCAGGAATCTCATTCTGACAATTAGTCAACACAACTGAGATGAATAGAACCCATATCTTTATTATTTTTTTGCTTTTTATACTTAATTTATCTACCATTATTTCTCTCCAGGAAACCTTCTTTTAATTACTCTATTTCTCCTACTTCTGTTTCCCCCTTTTTGACCAGTTTTAGTTGGATAATTATTTCTTATCGAATCAGACATTGCGGGAATAGAAGATTGTCCTTGTCCAGGATGTTGCCTGCCTTTATCAAGGTAAATAGCAGCATCTTGATCTGCTTGCCTTATTGCATCCTTCTTTGCAGCTTTCTTTGCTCTCTTCTCTTCTTGCTCAATGATTCTATTGGCTTTCCTTTTTGCTTGGTTTTCCGGTATTCCGCCCTCTACAAATCCATCAAAAAGGGTCTTAAATCTTGTTTCCCTCTGGGCTGCTTTTAAAGCTTTTTCTTCTGCTTCCTTCCTCTTTTTCGCTTGTTCTTCTAAAAGCCTATCAATTCTTGCTTGATCATTTTTCCATCCACCGTTTACGTAATCTCGCTTAGCTTGCATTCTGATGACTTGTTGAGCCGCATCTCTTTCAAACATATCTACAATAGATACCTCACCGTATTTACCTATAGCCAAAGCTACTGGAATATAGTATTCCTTAGGAGATTCCTCAGAAGCACTCTTTTTCTTTTTAATAGGACTAGCGGATCGTTGTTCTATAGGAATACTCTTGGTACTATCTTTAGTCGCACCCTTGGACCATGATACTAACTGTAATATTTGGCTAAGTGTTAACCGTCTTGGATATCTACCATGAGGATCATGATGTAAAATCATCCTAGTTCTCATATAATTCATTATTCCGATATTAATCATCTGATCCAATCTAACCTTGTAAGCATTCAAAGCCCGTGTCATTTGCTTATTGCTAGGATCAATATGTAAGAATCTTCCATCTTCCCCAAAACTAAAAGATTCCATATGAAAAGCAGCAACACCCAAATGTAATTCATTTTGCAGCATAGTTAAATATTGGGTACTAAAATCCTCTACTTTAACATCCCTGGAAGTTCTCAAATCTATTTGAATTCTTAACGGACTAGCTAATTGATCCTGAAGTCTAAACATAGCTTCATTGTAGATGGTTAATCTGGTGGAAAGGATTTCAAATTCTTCCGGAGATAGCTCTCTTTCCATATCGACTAACGATTTTTTACCGGATCGTAATTCCTCTAACGGTCGCAATTCTTCTATAACCTTTCGTCTAGCAAACTGATCTGGGCCAATCAATCTGGCTCTATCAACTATTGGACCTCGTTTTCTTTGCCAGTCAATAGCATTGACCAAAGGTTCGGGAACTTTCTTAATATGTCTTCGATAAGCTCCTCGAATCGCTGGAGCAACATGACCAGCAAAATGAAAGCCTATAAATATCCACAAATTATCCATAAATAATTCAGTAAAAGCATTGGTCATACTGTAATTATCGCGAACATACCTTAACCGCTCTAACCAACTTAAAGTAATTCCCTTCTCAGCGGCTTCATCTAAGCCTCTTTCATAAGCAGAAAAAGCAGGAGAAATAAACATCGCCTCAGCGGTCATTACCATAACTTGCGTAAGAATGGTTAAAATAGGTTGTGTATACTTAAATTCTAAGATGGGAACAACTCTTTCCAACATTCTGGCCGTTCTTACTTCTCTACCAACAACCTCTCTAGTGGACCCCATTCTGATATATGTTCCTTCCACTGCTTGCGCTACCGCTGCCGCCTCTGCAGATCCAGCCCTAGCTGCTGCTTCAGCACCTGCCTCAATACCCGATTTTGCTACTGCTCCGCCAACGGCTGTTTCGGTATATACATAACGACCAGTACCAATCTTCTTATATCTACGGGCACTACTTTTTATCCATGGATAAAATCTACCCATTACTAAATAGGAACCCAGATGTAATGATCCAAAAACAAGCGTTGTGTGAAAGGCATGAAAGGCAAAATCACCCCAGGTCCATTTTACTTTGGCAAAATATTTACTTTCCTGATATCTATCATCACCAAAAACGCGCCTACCTACCTCACTAAATCCACCATGAATAGCTGTAAAGAAAATGGGATTAATAAAGGTGTTTCCTACAAATTTAGCCCATCTAAGCGCCATAAACGCTTGTAGATATGGAACAGCAAAAGCGCCAATCAAATAATTAGAAGCAACTATTACCGACATAGTAACACTAACATTGATAATTAAATCGACGGCCCAATTTTCTAGATTAGAAGCATGTTCCCAAACATATTCATGTAATTTAGGAAGATAGAATTTGGGACATTTTTCACTGTCAATTGAATATAATTTTGTTTCATCGTCCCTCACCGGTACACAGCCATTTTCCTCTGAACCTACCGGAATAAAAATTTTGGATTTGTCTTCTACTACTTCTTTCTCGGTACTAAAAGCCACAGCAGACATAAAAGGCATAATGACCGCGTCATCTCCTTCAACCACTCTGGGCCAATTGGCTTCAAACTCAGGTAATTCATAAGTTTCAATATCTGAGCAAGGACTTTCTCGGAATAATCCCCACATAAATTCACCAGATTCAAAAACATAGGGACCAGAATTGGACCATTTTTGATTTGAATCAGGTTGAGTTTCACTTAATTCAATACGGTAAGATTTGGGTCCTGATTTAACAGCTCGGTCCTTACCTACAAAATTATATTTAACACTAAAAGCATACCAAGCATCCATAAACTTATGCACTATCTTATACGCCTCACAAGTATCCTGAGATACTGGATGTAATTTTTGTCTGGTCTCCAAATCCTTAACCGCCTGAACAGACAATTTAGACAACGCCTTTAACTCTTCTTGAAACTCCTTATTAGGACCAGATTCAGGTTTACCTTCTTCAGTCACTTGAGGACCAATATGGATATGGTCAATAATTTCACCAAATACCGCGGTATCAGTACTACCACCACCTTGAATTCCCGGAATTCCTGGCATACCAGACTTAACACCTTTATCTTTCTTAGCGGTTGGGGGAGGCGATATAGTAAGGTGTATATTTCTTAAATTCTGTTTTGCTTGAGCCGTTACCCTAGATAAAAGATTCATATGCTTTAATGATGATGTCACAACACTATGTAATTGAGGTTCTCTTTTACTAACAGCATAAAAAGGATTTTCTATAATATCCTCGCGCACAGAATAAGTAGGATAAGTGATCAATTGAAAATTACCAAATCCATCAGCAACGGGTTCTTTGGTATCACTTTTTACTAAAAATAAGCGGGCGACTATTTCCTGAGCGTCCACATAATTAGAATTTCGATACCAGGTAACCATATTCAAAATACCAACCTTAAATACACACCAGGTATAAAGATTGTCATACAATGCAAACAATTCATCTTCAGAACCAGGTAATCCTCGAAAAATAGCAATAGTAGTTAGCAAAACTTCTTTAAATCGATGAAAAGTACCTTGCATATCCTCGGTAAGGCCATCACCTCTGTGCTTACTGGCATCAATTAGCAATTTTTGCGTGTAAAATTCAAGTCTAATTTTTAAAAATTGTTTCACCATAACCATTTGGCTGGCATAATCTACTTCTGGTTTGGGCTTCTCTTTTCCTAAATTATTAACCTTAGCTACAGCTTTAGCTTCATCATCGGTCATAGTTTTAGGTTCCTGATAAGTTCCTTGGATGTGATAACCTCCCAGAAACTTATATAACCCTTCTTGATCTTGATTATTTTCATCAACATTATCCGCAATTATCTGACTGATGTAATCCTCTGTTTGTTCAAAGAATGGTTTACCATCGGTGGTTTTGATGGGTATTTCTTCTTTTATTTCGACATAAAATGTTTCGATAATTCTTCTTAAACGACGAGCGAATTTATCAAATTTAGCTATCACGGCACCTTGCCTGTTATCAAATTCCGTACCACGATAATCGTAGGTAATAAGATCTAAATACAAACTTACATTAGCAGTTAATAAATTGAAATAATTACTGGCTGCTGCGATTCTTTCGATTAGATCTCTTTTGTGCAAAGCTCCCCAATGAAATTCATGAAACTCAGCTTCACTAAATATGGTTATAATTTTGGTATTTTCCAGCATATTTCCGGTATCGGGACCATCTGGTTCATCATTATCTTCATTCTCCTGCTTGGGTATAACAGGAAATAATAATTTTGCCATCTTTACAATAGCTGAAGCATAAGGAGCATTTTTACCATCATTACCTTGAATAACCGCTGATAAACCACAAGCACCGTTATCAGTAATATATGGAAAGGTTAATAATCTTGATCTGATTCGACCTACAAAACTAACACCTTCCATTTCACCGGGATTAAACAGATTGTCCATCAATCTTTCTAACTGATCGGACTGTTTTGCACTGGGAGCCTTAGGTTGATTTATAGAAAACTTTTCAAGCATAAGCTCAGGTCGATAGGTTTTGGCAATATCATAATGATTATAATCAATATCTAAACCAAACAGTTTAAATAGAATAATTCGAGCATATTCATTACTATCTTCATCTGAGTCTCCCAACAGGTTCTTAATATGAAAAAGCATCATAGGTAAAAAGCTCTCGACTCTCTTAAACAACCCAATTATTGCTTTCCACACTTCAACAGATGAAATATTATAAAAACGAAAATCCCCCATCTCGCCTAACACATCAGTAGGTTGCCCTTGAATCATAAGTTCAACCACAATATTTTGATAAAAGAAATCCCTTACCTTTTTCTGACTGTTTCGATAAATCTTATCTAACCTTCCAACTTGTTCTTCCTGTGGTAAGTCTTCTGGCGTTCTGTCTATTCTAATCATTTGTTCCAACCCGAGTGAGGAATACAAAGTCGGAGCTCTTTGAAATAAATAGGATTGGTGTTTTTTTACTCTTTTTCTTTCATCGTCAAATAACATAGCGCCATCTGAAGACTCTGTTCTCATTCGATCAATTTCTTCCCAAGAAGCAAATGTGGGTACACTATGAAAATCATCATATTGATGACGTAACATTCTTTGAGCCTGAATTAACATCAGTTCATTTTTCTTGATGGTGATTTCGTTATATAGGTTGGCTAGTTCTAAAATTAAGGATATACGCTGAGATCTTCGCATGGGGCTGGATTTATCAATTAGGAACTGAGAATCAGAAATAAAATCACTTCCACTACCGAAAAAATATCTCAATACTCTGTTAACCGGCCAATTTAAACGATAACGCCTAGGATCTCCAAAAGGTATGCTGGGATCATCAACCTCAGTTACAATTTCTTTGTTAGTTTTAACAGCGCTAATAATTTTGGTATTAAAAAGAGCCACATCTCTTTCGTATTCTTTATAACGTTTATAAGCATCTGACGATGGATCACCCAGAAATGGCTCCATAACCTGATCATCTATTAGGGCCGTCATGGCTTCTTCGACAGATAATAGATAATCGTCATTTAAAACATTATTAAACAAAGTCTGCATACTTTGAGGTAAATGTCGCCCTAATCCCGCTGCTTTGGCTTGTTTGTGAATATAGGCCATGTTTTGGCGCAATTCCTGCTCAAGTTGGGTTTGCTGGGCAAGAGAGGCTTCAGCATCTTCGGGTGAATATTGGGTAACACTAGATGGTTGGTAATATTGACTACACGACATCACTAAAAGCACATAAGCCACGGTCATAGCCATTGATTTTTTGATTATCAGTGATTTAATCAGCATTTTTACCTCACCATCATAAATAAAAAGGGGAGCTAATAAAGGCCCCCCTTTTTATTTATCTATTTAATTAAGCGTTTTAAACAACCAGCTCCTCATCATGCTTGGTGATGATTAACCATTCGAATAAAACTATTATCTTCTTCTTCCGGCAGGTTCCGTTCTTCTAGCAAATTCAGCTCTTCTAACACTTTGTAGCGCAGCATAACTAGTTCTTACTCGTTCAGCTTCCTCTGCTTGACTAGCACCTTCTCTAGCTAATCTACCGCTTAATTCTTTGTAAGCTGTTGCTTGTGCTTTGAGTGCTGCTAAATTAACGGACCTGGCATTAACAACATTACCGTCTATCCTAGCAGTTGCTGAACCGGCTGTTCTGCTTGCGGAAACTGCTTCTACCAAACCATTCAAATAAGCCTGACTTGCTTTAGCGGCTCTTGCCAAAGCAGCATCACTTTGATGAACACCACCAAATCTAGATCCAGCGTTTAAACCTCTGACATCTAAGATCTCTCCTGATTGGACTCGGGCAACCCATCTTTCAAGCGCTTGACCTGATTCTGAGCTTAATCTACCACCATATAGTCCAGCGACTCTATTTACTGAATCTATAGAAGCGGAGTCTCTAACTGCATTTACCGCACGCTGAGTTAGGCGTTCACTCATAGTTAAACCCCATCCATCGCCTTTTCTGGTATCAGCTGCTTGAACAAGTCTAGCAGCCAAAACTTCAGCCACCTGAGCTTGATAGCCTCTAGCTCTTCTGGCGCCAGCATCTTGAGCCACCTCGATTAAGGCCTCAACCATTAACTGAGCAGGATTTCCTTGATAATATTGAGCTAGCACTGGAGTAATTCCATCTAATGCTAACTGCTTATGCCCGGCTACCTCAAGTACAGCAGCAGTTCTGGCCAATGAAAGCATCATAGCATCGATTTCAGGTTGGCTCGCTCCTGTTCTTAACAAAAATTGAATATTACCCATCATGCTTCTTTTAGCTGTTGCAGAATCGACAAACCTTTCTCTAAAGGTTACGCCTTCTTCTACCATAGCTCTGGAACCTCCAGCAACGGTTCGTTGAGCTGCGCCTAGTAAGGATGCGGTCAATGTAATTCGATTCTTGATTGCCGTTCTGGCCATTGCTAAATGGGCATCAGATATATTTCGTGGTGGTCGAGTAGCCTTTGGATTTACTCCTAAAGACTCTAAGATTATGGCATTAGCAGCTTCAACTCTGGCTAAATCGGTAAAACGATCACTCGCTGAGTATCTGTCATTTAAACGAGCTAAACTTCCTAAAGTAGCAAGTCTCATTTCTATTTGACGAGGGAATCTTGTTAATAATTCCTGGTTGGCGGCTACCGCTCGCTCATGATTAGCTTCAGGTGTTAGTCTAACAATTCGACCTAAACTAGCATCAGCTTTAGAGGCTTCTACTATGCTAACTTTTCCACTTGTAGAAACTTGTACCTGAAAAGCTCCTTCAAATAAAAGGTCAGTTAAGGCATTTTCTACTTTACTATTATAGATATGGTCAGCAACTGGAGCTTCTGGGTTAGTAATTAAATTAACAGCCCCGGCTCTTTGAGAAAGTAAAAGTAAAAGTCTGGCATTGGCGGCAATGGCTTGATTTAATCTTACATAAAGTCCGGCCATCTCGCCATTTAACCTAGCGTCACTATCAACTTCAGAAAATAAAATTGTCATAATGGCTTTAGCTCGAATAGAAGGATCACCTGCAGGATCAATAAATCTAGCTTCAAAGGCTAAGAAAGATAATAATTTGGCTGTTTCGGTTAATTTGGCTTCTTCTAAGGATCTGGCTCTACGAGAATATTGTAATTCCTGACAACCTGTAAGTCCTCTGGCAGTATTAGCTACTGCTTTTTGAACAGCTTTGGCAGCTCCATCAAATTTTACACTTGATTTTTCTGGCCTGGGTTTACATGACCAGGTTAACATTAAAGAAAAGAATAACAACACGAACAATTTTAGACTTAAATGCTTATTTCTCATACTTAATCCACCCCTAGGTAATTGTTAAAAAAAATCCCTAACTTAAAATATATAATTTTATTGTTTACTTAAACGGATAGTAATCCATCCCGTTCATAATTCCTACCGAACATACCACATAAGCAAGCAATTAACAAATATTTTCTTTCACCTTTCTTAAATTTTTTTATATATTTACCTAACCCTCGCATATTAAATGAATATTCATCTAATGTTATTAAATAAATTTCCGATATACATTATATATAGGAATATTTATTGTACGTTCCTATATGAATTATATGCAATAATGTAACTAAACGTAAATAAGTACAACCATGTAATTTAACGTAATAAATTTCAACAACCTTGTTTCACGGAGGGTTTTATCAATGTTAGAAAATTTTTTCAATATCTTTTTACACTTCACATCAAAGAATCGACATTATTCGATTATTATCATTATGTTATGTTCAGTGTTTTTTTTCCAATGCGAAGAAGAAAAGCCATCAGGTAGACCAAAATTGGTCGACGGTACAAATACTGATGTTACAACGCCCACTATATACTGTAAAGAAGGAGAAACTGCCGCTAAAGATGGATGCACTGAATTACCTACCGTCACTCCAACTATTAGTCTTAACTCCTCTAACTCTAATTTAAAGGCTTTTCCCTTAGCAATTCCTTTAGATAAACCTATTTTCCTACCCGGAGTAGCACCAACTTCTGGAGGAGCCAGTATTCAAGTCGATCTGGATTTTAGCCTAATAAGTACTACAGACTCTTCTTCCAACACTTCGATATCCAATGCTGCTGGAAAAAGTTCAACCACTACAACCAGTGGAAATCTTGGAAACACAACTGTAGAAGAAATACCCTTAGATAGTTGGTTAAGCTACGGCAGTGAATCTGACTGCATTACTTCTTACACTCACGCTCAGATTACCAGCCGCTTTGATGACTCTATATATCAAGAAAATTTGTCTAATCATTCCAAGTTAGAACAACAATACAACAACTTCCCTATTACTCCTAAAGGAGAACAATCTTTATTGTTGGAAAATACTAAAAACCATCTATCAGATTTTTATAATCTCAAGGACCGATTAAAATTATTCATTAATAATTTAAAATGCTTATTAAGCTATGTCCCAATATCTAATGCTATAATTACTTCTACCAATACTAGTGGAGAATATGACTACAGCACCGATTTCAAAAACGCCGTAGAACAAAAACTAGCAGTTACTAACACAACTAACAATACCTTTTCTTTAATAAAAACTGAAGATAATACTTCCTCAAACGATAGTGACACCGGCACCTCTACCACCAATGACACTTCAACTACTTCTGGAACTGAAGGAACTTCCTCCACTGACCCAAGTCTTTCTGTTAGCGATTCAAATATATCAGTCAATGTTAAAAGAGCCGTATTACGGAAGGAAAAACCTATCAAAATGGGAAAAAGCTCGCTCAACGCTGATCGTTATACCAATAAATTATATTTTGATCTGCGTTTTCCCGAAGGAACTATCAGCTTTCAATTAAATTCAATAGTTAGTACCACTAAAAACAAAGCAAAGGGTGATGGTACTATCATTATAGAAGCAGGAGCAAATTCTTCTACTCGACATATGATAGGATATTCCTATTACATTAAAAAACTCTCTAAAAAACATGAAGTTGCCTTAGAAATTACTCATATCCCCAATGCAGGTAGTTTAGTTCAAAATGATGTGGATGTTTTTAAACAAAAAATACTAACTGGAAAAACAGCTATATTTGGTAATAAAACCTATATTCATAAATACTTAAATAGATATGTAAGCTCTAATAATCGTGGAGATTTTGGAAAATATGAGGCTCTTTACATTGATCAATCATCTAGGTCAGTAAAAAATCCCATATTATCCTTCGACGGATTAGGAACTTGTTCTTCAATGCAAATGTATTACAAACCATCTAGTACTCAAACCAGGTCTACCTTTAGCGTTCCCAAACGAGAATGCTTTTCAACCTCAGGTAGTATTACGCGAGCATTACACGATGGAGCGCTGGCTCATTTGATACCCAATCTAGACCATATTAATAACTTGGAACATATATTATTAGCAGACGAAAACCCCGATAATGACGGTTTATATTACTTTGACCTTAATGGAAGCCCGGTTACTACCAGCATCACTCAAAGAGAAGATGAAAACTGCGATTATTCACCCATGTACAATATAACAGAAGAAATAGAATACGATGCCTGTAATCTAGCACCACCAACCGCTGCTCCCGATTATACCCTTCCTGATTTTTTCCATAGCGATATAAATGGGCAATACTGGACCACCTACTGCTCAGAACGTAACTCCGATCCATTTCTTTGTGCGGCTGTACAAAAAGAGAGTCTGGAAAATTCTGTAGATTAGCAACCACCTATCTGCAAATAATCGGCGATCTTATTTAAGGTAATCAACCGGCTATTATCACTTTTTCCCTTATTTCCAGGTTTATTATTTTTATATTCATCACCTTGTAAATAAGCCGCTGTCTCTTGTTTTCTCTCAATCAATGCTTCTACATACTGATCTATGGTTTTTTCAGCTTGTAAGGTAATTACATGACAAATATCATGCTGCCCAATACGATGAATTCGATCTACCGCTTGTTTGAAATCCACATAAGAAAAATTACGATCATAAAAGATACAAGTTGAAGATGAGGTTAAAGTAAGTCCTATTCCTGCTGCCTGTGGATTACCAATAAACAGCCTGGTATTATCATCGTGTTGAAAATCCTCTAGGGCCTTTTCCCTACTTTTAGGGGAAGTTTTCCCATAATAAGTCACCGGATTATATTGTTTGTATCTTTCATTAAAAGATTCAATATTCTTTACGAAAAAGGTCCATAAAATAACCTTTTTATTTCCTTCTTTGATATATGTATCAAGTAATTCGTCTAATACCGCCAGCTTTCCCGAATCCTCAGGAGCAGCGTTAGGATCTATTAAAGTTGGACTAGAAGCTACTTCCAGAGCATACAGCATTTTAGACAGGATATTATCAATTTCCAATTTACCATCTTCGCCAATTTCTATTTCTTTTAATATACCCTCGGCAATTTTACGGTATAAAGCCGCTTGCTTATCAGTCATCCTTACCGGTATAGTTTGAAAAATTTTCTGGGGAAGATCCAAACATTTATCTTTGGTTCGTCGTAACATCACACTATTTATTTTATCCTTCAAATCGTCCAAATTCCGATAGCCAACGATCTTACGCACATACCGTCGTCCAAATTTGATATCTTTCTCAATACAATATTGTTTTCTAAATGAAAGCCAGGATCCCAGAATCCGACCATTATCCAAAAATCGGATTTGATTCCAAACATCTTCAGGCTTATTAGCAACAATGGTCCCGGTTAATAAATACTTCCTACAGGCAAATTCCCCTACCTTCAAACAGGCAACTGATTGTTTAGCTTTGGGTGATTTGATACGATGGGATTCATCACAAATCATACTGTAGGAAAAATCTTTCAAGTAATCCAATATATTAGTATCCTCTATTCGTAATAATTCATAATTTACAATCATCCAACTGCCTGAATTTAATATCTGTTTTTTCCTTTTACCAGGAGTTCCCTCAATAATAGTAATGTCATCTCCTGTAAAAGAGGTGAATTTCTTTATTTCGTACAACCAATTGAGCTTCATAGAATTAGGACAAACAATCAGAACTTTATCTATACTTTTATCATAAAGCATATAACTCGAAGCTAGTATGATTTGCATACTCTTACCTAGGCCCATTTCATCACCTAAAACAGCTTCTTTAGACTCTAATAGAAAACCCACACCCACTCGCTGATGTTTATAAGCTCGAAAAGATCTATTTACTATTAAGTCAGGTAAAGCAAAATCATCCTTCTTTTGAAAGGATTCCGCAATACTAGGGGTTGGTTTACGATCGGAATATTTATTAAAACGATTGATAATATCGCCCATTCTTTGAATCTGAGTATCATGAAGATCAAAACCTCCATCTAAGAGCTTTTCTACTTCGGTAAAAAAACATTCGTGAAAATAAAAGCCTTGTTCAAAATATTTTATAATTACATCATCAAAATTAGTTATGGAGGTGTGAGAACATTTTTTTTCACGATTATAACGACGACCCCGTAATCTACGATCAATATCCACTAAGCGCTCATTATAAGGATGATAAACCCAGATTGTCTCAGCATCAGCTTTGATAAAACATTTTAGATGTTGAATTTGCCCTTTCTTTAAAGTGGCTAATAACTGCCTAATCAAATCCACTCACCACACCTCCAGCAAAATGTCTCTATATATTTTCTTGACCGAGTATTAATTTTAACAGTATAACCTTCTTCTACCAAGAAAAAAGGAACTTTTCATGGAAATTTATATTATTGGTACAAGCGCAGCTATCCCCTCATATGGTAGAAACCTACCGGCAATATTATTGCGTCGGGAGGATGAGAACCTATTATTTGACTGTGGAGATGGTACCCAGCTCCACCTGGTGAATTCACCATATAAAATATCTCGCATCAAGAAAATATTTATATCTCATTTACATGGAGACCATGTATTTGGTCTACCTGGGCTGGTTTCCACCATTTTTTTTCAAAACACCGAGTCGAGTATTTCCATCTTTGGACCTAAAGAATTAAAAAATCTTCTGCAATTGATGGATAATTTTGAACAAGTTCAAAGAAAAATACGTTTTTATGCTACTGAAGATGGCGTTTGCTACGAAGATGACGCTTATCAAATCATTTCGGCCCCTCTTAACCATCATATCGATTGTTTTGGTTATGCAATCATCGAAAAACCAAAGGCAGGTAAGCTTAACGTTGAGAAATTAAACTCGATGGGTATCCCCAGCGGCCCAATCTATGGTCAATTGAAAAAAGGAAAGGATGTTACTTTAAAAAACGGTGAAAAATTACTAGCTAAGGATTTTATTGGAGAACCTACCCAAGGAAAAAAAGTAGTATATTGTACCGATACAAAAGCTACTCCCAATCTATACAACCTATCAAAAAATGCTGATGTTTTTATTTGTGAGAGCACTTTTGCAGCTGATTTGAAAGAGACCGCCGAAAATTACCATCATTTAACAGCTAAGCAAGCTATTAATATTGCAGTAAAATCTAAGGTTAAAAAACTCATTTTAACTCATTTCTCAAGTCGTTATCGAAAAAATATTGAAATATTAAAGGATTTGGATTTACCTTCCGATCTAGAAATTATACTGGCAGAAGAAAAAATGTTAATCCAGGTATAGGTTTGCCACATGATCCATTTGGATGAACCCACCAAAGGACAAGATTTAGTTCCCACCGCTGAACAAATGCGTAAAATTGATGCCTATACTATAGAAAACTTAAAAACTCCCGGCATCGTATTAATGCATGAGGCCGGCAAACGAGCCGCTGAAATAATAATAGAACGATATCCACCGGACAAGTTCCCACAAGCCACAATAATATGTGGTGGTGGCAACAATGGGGGAGACGGCTATATTGTCGCCAAATATCTTTATCATAATGGTTACGACGTTAAAGTTTTCTTACTAAAACCAATCAACAAAATTACCGGTGACGCCAAAATCGCCTTATCTATGATTCAATCTCTACCCATTACTATTATTAAACCATCACCCACTAAGAATCCAAATGCTCCAATAAAGAAGCAACTCTCCGCAATAAAGAATCAACTTGAATCAGCTTCAATTGTTGTTGATGCTATTTTAGGAACCGGATTTAATGGTAGTTTATCCCCTGAATTATCACAACTTGTTAAAATTATTAATAAAAATTATTGTCCTATTATATCTTTAGACATCCCATCCGGTATGGCTGCTGATCACCCTCATTGCGATGAAGTTATCCACACGTCTTTAACAGTAACCTTTGGTTTTGCAAAGCCTTCACTGGTAATTTATCCATCGGCCCAATGGGTAGGAGATCTGTATGTTGTTGCCATAGGTTTCACCGATAAATCCAGAGAAAAAATCAAAATTAATACCCAATTAAATCTACCGAACACTCTACCAATTAAGCAATTGATTCGCGATAAAAATTCTCACAAGGGACATTACGGACATGTTTTAGTTTTAGGAGGCAGCAAAGGTATGGTTGGTGCCCCTATATTAGCTGGCCATAGTGCACTCATAAGTGGATCAGGTCTAGTAACAGTGGCTGTTCCAGAACTATGCTCCCAATATTTACCACAATATCCATCCGATCTTATGATTTATGGCGTTCCTGGTCCTAACGCATATTTTGGTCCTAAACATGCTGATCATGTTATTAATTTGATCCAAGAACGAAGAATTGACGTAATTGTAATGGGCATGGGAATGGGTAGACATCCCGATACCCTACCCTTTTTAGAAAAAATCATAAAATCTACTTCTATTCCTATTGTAATAGACGCTGATGGTCTGGGTATATTAAAAAAATACCCCCAAATTGCTAAAGGTAAAGATATTGTGGCGACCCCTCACCCCAGAGAATTTGTAACCAATTTTCCTCTTCCTCTAAATAAAACTAAAACAACACTGGATATCAACACTGATAAAACGGATATTAATGCAGAAACACTGGATATCAATGCTGACCCGATTGCTACCTTGATTAAAGCATCCCAACACTACC
>CAZJDM010000011.1:0-28622 GCA_964544765.1 uncultured bacterium | reverse complement strand
AAAACCGCTCGTTCTTTGCTGGTCACGCCGAAAGGAAAAGTATTTATCCATATTGGTGATAATCCTGGTATGGCCACAGCGGGTATGGGTGATGTATTAGCTGGAATTGTGGGTTCTCTGATTGGTCAAAATTTATCCTCACAAGATGCTTCTCGTCTTGGTCTATTTATTCATTCCAAAGCAGGAGAATTAGCCTCTAAAAAATTAGGCTTTCATGGACTTACATCTTCAGAACTCATAAAATATGTTCCATTGGCAATGAAGATCATTTTAAATAGTGCAATTGTGCGTCCATAAGTAAATTTACTTGACAGTATATTAGAATATTATTATCATGCCGCCCATGAATGTAGAATTGAAAGACATCGAGGCTAAGAGCCGAGAAGCAACTAATTGTCTAAAAGCCCTGGCTCACGAAAGCCGACTGCTAGCTATTTGTTATATTTTTGATGGTGAAAAATCCGTTCAAGATATTGAGCAATATATAGGGACATCTCAAAGTAACATATCTCAACATTTAGGTAAACTACGTGACAAAGGAATTCTTGATTGCCGAAAAGATGGTAATCAAGTATTTTACCGCATCAGTGATTTAAGAATTTTAGACTTGGTTAAAGTATTAAAACGTATTTATTGTTAACATATCATGTCTAATGCCAAAACTAATACTAAAACTTATGTTATTGTTGGCGGAGTAGCAGGGGGAGCGTCAACCGCCACAAGGCTCCGTAGACTCGATGAAAATGCCAGAATTATAATGATCGAAAGAGGCGGCTTTGTAAGTTTTGCCAACTGCGGCATACCGTATTATCTTGGTAGAGTTATCCCCAAACGCGATTATTTATTAATCAGAACCCCTCAAAGTTTCTGGATCAGGGACCGAGTAGAAGTACTAATCAACACGGCTGTTACTCAAATTAACCGCCAATCCAAATCAATCACTATTCAAAAACAAGACAACTCTACAGATACTATCAACTACGACAAATTAGTTCTGGCACAAGGAGCCGAGCCATTTGTTCCGCCCATTACCGGAGTGGATAAAACACATGTATACACTGTTCGCAATATTGAAGATACCGATAAAATTGATCAGAAAATTGTAAACTCCAATTCAGCGGTAGTTATTGGCGGTGGTTTTATTGGAGTTGAAATGGCAGAAAACCTTAGAATACGAGGATTAAAGGTTACTATTCTAGAAAAAGCTCCTCGTCTTTTGTTACCTTTTGAGGCTGAAATTGCCAGCCATTGCCAAGATGCCTTATTAAAAGCCGACATCAAGGTCCATACCAATGTCGATATTACAGCTATTGAAGATACCAAAATTACGACCCAAAAACACGGTGATTTTCCAGCTGATTTGGTTATCATGGCAACCAGTACTCGCCCTGAAAATGGTTTAGCTAAAGAAGCTGGCCTACAGCTCGGACCCTCAGGAGGAGTTCAAGTCAACGAATATTTACAGACATCAGATCAAGATATATATGCCGTAGGTGATATGATCGAAACCAATCACCGAGCTTGTGACCAAAAAATGATTATACCTTTAGCTGGACCAGCATCCAGACAAGGAAGAATTGTGGCTTCCAATATTGCGGGATTAAAGAAAAAATATCCAGGTTCTCTTGGTTCCTCTGTTATTAAGGTACATGACACTACTGCCGCTACCACTGGAATTACCAACGAATTGGCTCAAAAACTAAACATTCCTATCTTCTCTGTTACTTACTTTGGTTTTAACCATGTAACATATTATCCTGGAGTTTCCTCATTATTGTTAAAAGTCAATTTCCATACTAAAACGGGGCAAGTTGTAGGAGCTTCAGCATCGGGCAAAAAGGATGTCGAAAAAAGAATTGATGTTATTGCCACCGCTATAGCCGCCAAAATGACTGCCAACGATTTAGAAGACTTAGATCTATGCTACGCACCCCCTTATAATGGGCCGGTAGATCCCGTTAACCGAGCTGGATATATTGCGACTAACATCATGAATGGATTAACCAAACAAACCAACTGGGATAATATTGATGAATCAACTTATTTACTAGATGTTCGAGAACCATCAGAGTATAAGAAGTTTAATGTTCCTCATTCAATTAATATTCCCTTAGGAACACTACGAGACAGACTTAATGAAATACCAACAGATAAAGATATCTACGTATTCTGCTTATCCGGCCTTCGAGCTTACCTGGCTCAACGCATATTGATACAAAACGGATTTAAAGAAGTTTATAACATCTCAGGTGGTATTCAACTATATCTGATAAAATAGATCTATAATAAAGAATCTATTTCTTAGTATTACCAATTATAAAATCTCTAAGTTGATTACAGATTGAAATGAAGCTACTTCTTATTTTTGTTTTGGGCATCCGGGGTACCATATCACCTTTTGGTTGAGAATCTTGTTTAAATTTACTTGCTACTCTCATAACAGTGCTTAATGGAATTCCTTTAACTTGAGTAGGAATTAATTCTTTTTGTAACTCAGTAATAACGTGGATTACAAACAATGGCAGTGATAATCTTATTCGAAAATTTTTAATGCCGTTTATCATTGATTGACGAAAAGAATCTCCCAATAATAATGGGACAATCTGCTCAATATCCGTCACCCTATAGCGAACTTCTGAGGAAGCCACTTCATCAACTTCCGCTTCAATAGAAAAAGGAACGGTAATGTTTAACAATCTAGCTAAAGAGTCAATAAATCCTGCCTTATGACGTCTTATTTCATATAAAAAGGGTACTTCAAAATCAATAGCTATGGATGGAGACACATCTCCCGTAACCATAATAGTAATATCACTATGAGCTACTATTGAACGGGACACCATAAAAGATGCCCCTCCTTTCAATGGTATTGTAACAATATTAGAATGGTCGGGAACATCTAATGTATCACGGCCAAAATCTTTTACAAATAAAACTATCTTTTTGCTTACACCTTGACTAGGTAGTCTGGAAACAGCATCCAGGTAGAGTTGAGTAGCCAAAGTAAGAGTTGTGTAGGAATACCCTATCAACACATTATTGGGATCTAAATTTTTTGGTATCTGAATCCCTTCTCTTCTAAGGACCTCAAACAAACTCTTTCTAGGAACAGGAGGAGGTACTTTTGTTGGCGTGATATATAAACCAGAACTCTCAACTCCAGCGTTTAATTTAAGTTGACTAAAAGAACCTTTACCAACAACTAATTTACTACCTCCAGAATATTCAGAAAACAATATACTTGGAACATGTTTTGAAATATTTAATACCGTGTTAGGATTTGAAAATGATAGAAAATAATCTGCTTCAGGAATACCTTTCTCAAGATTAATTACATAAGTTATTCCATCTATCATCTGACTATCTTTTTGAAGATCAAATCTTGGAAAAAACAAAGGCATAGCTTTTTCTGATTCACTATCAACTAAGACATTAATGGTAGCATCTGGCCATAGTACTCTTAAATGCTGTGCCATAAGGAGGTTGGTGGCAAGGTCTCCATAACCATCATCGAAAATTTTAACAATAGATATATTGATTTGAACTCCAAGCATTACAGAGGAATAACTAATCAAAAAAATAATCACCAAAAGAAGTCTATTTTTCATATAAAATTCTTCTACCGATCAAGCTCTATCAAATAAGACAAAGCTAACTTGGCAAATTTAACCGCATGTTTGGCATTATTACCCGACATATTAATTTTATCTCTCCAAGTATGCATAGCCGGATTTATCTGATGAACTCTAGCTTCTGCCGGAATGGAAGCGGGAAAACCTTTATTGTGCCAAGATGCATGATCGGAGCACGCATAACCACACTCATCAAATCCCCAACTCACTTTTACATACTCATCTATAAGACGACCCAAAAATTCCGTCTGAGCATCATTGGTATAATCAGTTATGAGAAAAATATCCAGATTTGAGCCTTTATAATTTACCATATCTAGTTGCAGAACCCCTATGATATTCTCGTATTGCATATGACGCGCAATTTCTCTTGACCCTCTTAGGCCAACCTCTTCCGCGGCATATCCCATAAATTTAATCGTCCTTGATGGATAATAATTAACCGCTAAAATAACACGAATCACTTCTGTGATCACCGCAATACCGGATGCATTATCATCAGCTCCAGGCGCATTTGCGTTGGCTCCTCCCCAAAAACCAGCGGTAGAATCTAGGTGACCACCTATTACTATAATTTCATCTGCTATATTATCCTTTGTATCATAATTTGTAATATTAACCATACTATCGCTTGTAATTTCATTTATAATATCGACAATACTATCGTTGGTAATTTCATCTACGTTATCATTGGAATTATCATTATTCTCATCATCGGGAACAATACCGCCCTTAATAGTTAAAATCACTGATGGTTGCCGCCATCTAGAATGTTCAAAAAGTTCCACCGATATATCTTTTCTTTCATTTACCAGATTCTGCCAGTAATCCTTGATCCAATTAGCTGATTCCTCCCCTGTTTTACTTGAATAATACCTATTTTTAAAATTAGACAGTTCTTTAATTACATCTATAATTCGTTGTTCGGTGATTTGATCCAATAAAGGCGTTACCAACTCTTGTTGATCGATTGAATAAGAAGCAAATCTATTTATCTTGGCCTTAATTCTGTTTTCAAAATCCATCAAAGTCGCCTGGGCTTCATCAAAAGAATCATGAAAGACAAATCCCCCACAACGATGCAACTCACGATGCATGAGCCCTGACAACTGAGGTATAATTGATTCTTTTACTTTGACCATCGTTAATTCTTTATAAGATCTTTTATACATAATCATATTAGCAAATGAATTTTGAATAACCTTCAAGGCGGCATCATCCATAGTTAACCAAACTTCTGGATCCTTTCCTCTTCCCGGTCTATACCAACACATGGGTCTAACGCCCACCGAGTAACCTTCTACTCGAGAACAAACACCCTGATTGATATCAGTTCCGCTTACGTCAATTGAAGCATCTTTATCGCACAACGCTCCTGCTAAATAGATATCTAAACGACATTGAGCGGACGATTGAGAAGAACTGGTTTCATCAACAAAATTAGGATCTGGGGTTTGAAAATCTATAACCGGTCCGCCAAAAATAGCTCGCGACAAATTAGCGGTAGACAAACCTGCCATTGCACTTCTTTGACAAATGGCCTGATCTTCATCTTCAGTAAAAATCTCGGCACATCTTTCCACAACATATGGATCGACCTCCATATCGTTAATAACTTCAACATTATTATCTAAAGCAAAATATTTTCTAAGGCATTTTAATGTTCCATAATAGTCCGCCTGTCCCTCTACTGAGGACCAATGTGGAGGAGCCATTGGATTCCAAGGTGGCTTTCTGGGAAGACCTCCTAAATGATGACCAATTTCGTGACAAGCAACCAAGGCAAATCCATCTGGAGTCATAGTTATATGCCGAGCTAAACCGCCATACATTGATATAATAGAATATATTCCACTACGTCTGGCATAGGCATTTACCAGCCCACTTTCCCAGTTCCGATCAATATAAAATCTTCGGCCCAAATTTTCTACAACAATAGGAGCATAGATATCGTACAATCGATCAAGAACTTGATTAAAAATCTCTTCGGTAACTTCAGAAATATTACGATCATTAACCGATATATTAAGATCATTCTCCTCTAAAAATTGAGTTTGATCCGCTTTTAATCCTGGGTTAAAAAAATTTAAAAAGAGGTAAACTCCTACGAATGGCACTAATAATGAAGATAATAGTAGACGCTTCATACCCATCCTCCTTGATGATTTTGATGAATCTCTTTATTTAAGACAACCTACGCATCGTGTTTATTTTATATTTTAAAAGGAGTATTAGTTAATTAAACCATATTTTACTGATTATTGAAAGGCGTGGGATTTAAAATGCGTCTACCCTGAGTGAATAAGCCAAAAACTTAAAATGGCTAGAACCAAATAAAAAAGAAAGACGCTGGGCGCTAAGATGCTTTTCGAAATAGAGATTAAACGAAAAATAAATCCTTCCTGAACAGGAATATAGAATATTTGATGATTCAATTGATTATCTTTAGCTAGATTTTGAATAAAGGAATTATAAATAGTTTTAAATTCTCTTTCAAAAGAAAGATAATAGGCATCCAGCATACAGAAAAAAATAAGAGGAAGAGAAATAATGGATATGTTTGCAGAATAATAAGAACTAGAAGCTCGATAACCAATAAATATAATAGTACTGGCTATAATCGAACACTTCTTGCACCAAGCACAATTAACAGACATTTGAACAATAATGCGCTGAAGATTATTAAGATGAGTTTGTACTGCCGGTGATTCCCAACAACCAGAATCAGCTTGACTAGACATTTAATTGATCTCCCAGAGATAACTCAACAAGCACTATCCTCAATTCCGTGTAATTCGCGTACAACATACAAAGGACGCCGCTTTACTTCCACAAAGACCCGTCCCAAATATTCGCCAATAATACCCATCACAAAAAGCTGTAAACCTCCTAAGAAAAATATAGAAACAATTAAAGATGTCCAACCAGTTACAGTATAACCTCCTGTTAATTTCAATACAATGATAACAATACCGGCTATCATGGATACTAATGAAACTAATAAACCCAAGTTCAATACCATTCGCAGCGGCGCGCTGGAAAAACTAATGATCCCATCAACTGCTAAAGCAAACATTTTTACCAAAGAGTATTTGGTTTTACCGGCAAAACGCCCTTCTCTCCTGTAAGGAACAGCTATTTGCTTAAAACCCATCCAGCTAAACATCCCTCGGACAAAACGATGGGATTCTTTCATGGACCGCATTACTTCAACAGCTTTTCTATCCACCAAGCGAAAATCCCCAACATTCACAGGTATATCAATATTAGATAATTTATTCATCAAACGATAAAACAACATCGCTGTACCTAATTTAAAAAAAGTCTCTTTAGCTCGATATTCTCTTTTCCCATAAACAATATCGTATCCTTCTCGCCATTTTTTAACCATCTCCAAAACAACTCCAGGAGGATCCTGTAAATCTGCATCCATAATAATAACCGCATCCCCACCAGACATATCCATACCAGCAGTAATAGCTATTTGATGACCAAAATTGCGAGAAAAATGAATAATTTTAAATCGTGGATCTTGCCGATGGAACTCCAGCATCATAGAATAACTTCGATCAGTACTACCATCATCAATCATTATAACTTCAGCACTATCATTTAATTCATCTAATAAGGTTAATAAACTTTGAGAAAGTTCGCCAAGAGTTTCTTCTTCGTTATAGACAGGAACAATTATAGAATATACTGGACCTTTCATGCTCATGCTCTCTCTTTGTAGCCTTGAACCTAACTTTTGTTAGCGCAATCCATTTACTTTGAACACTCACTCATACTTTAAATATTAAACATTTATTAGTTACTTACTTTTTACTTGTGCAATATGTTTTAAGCGCGCCATTAAGGGCGGGTGCGAATAATGAAACGCAACAAAAATAGGATGGGGATAGAGATTACTAAGATTTTCCACATTTAGCTTGATCAATGAACTTTGCATATACTTAGCATCAGGTCCCTCGATAACAGCAAAAGCATCGGCCTGATATTCATTCTTTCTGGATAACCATGAGAAAAAGGGAGCAGTCCAGAAGGTTATGGTAGAAAAATATATACCAAACAAGATAAAACCTAAATAAGTCGAAGGTATTTCAATAGCAAAAGCGGTAAAAAATTCTTTATAATTCAAAACCTGACTTAACAGAAAAAACACTAAAAAACTAAGAATAAGTGACAAAACCATTTGCTTTAAAATATGTTTATGTTTCCAATGACCCATTTCGTGAGCCAAAATACTTAAGATCTCCTCGTTTTCCATTTTATCCATCAAAGTATCAAAAAGAACGATCCTTCTATTTTTACCAAATCCGGTAAAATAAGCATTTGAATGTTTACTTCTTTTTGATCCATCCATTACCTTAATCTCCTTCAAAGGGAATCCTATCTTCTTAGCCAGTTCTTCAATTTTGATTTTTAATTCTCCATCTTCTAAAGGAGTAAATTTATTAAATAAAGGAGCTATCCAAACAGGGTAAATGTAGGCGACTGCTAATTGAAAAAGAAACACACCTATAGTGGCATAGATCCACCAAAACATGCCAACTTTTTCAACAAAATATAAAAGTAAATATAAAAGCGGTGTCATCATGAGCAAGCTAAGAATAATTCCTTTAAAGAAATCTATTACAAATAACTTTGGAGTTGTTTTATTAAAACCAAATTTTTCTTCCAATACAAAAGTCTGATAAATACTAGCAGGTATGCCCAAAATACTCATAACAATCATCATCGTGAGAAAATATACTATTCCTCTTCCAATTTCCCAAGATATAAGAGTGCGTAAATATTGATCAAAATAATTAAAAGCATGAGTATATAATACTAAAAGCAATAAAATCACACTAATAATAGAGGTTATTATTGAGAATTTACTTTTTGACAGAGTATATTCTTTGGTTTTCTGATATTTTTCTTGATCAAGATATTCTTTTAGCTCATCCGGGATTCCTTTTCCTTCGCTATTAGCATAGTTAGCGTTTCTGATAACTAACCAGGATTCCCAGAAAAATTCACATAAATAAAATACTATAAAAACTACAAATATTACGTTGCCCATTAGCATATAATCATACCTTCCTTACAATCATTCATTTTTCTTATATTCATATTCTTGCCACCCCATCAACATCTGGCCTTATATACACATGGGAAACATTACTTGTCTATGAAAAAACAATATCAATAAAAGAAATCTCCCAATATTTTGCCATCTTAACAAGGCAGATAGTAATATGTCTATGAAAAACAATGTCAAAATGTCAATTGGTTAAACGATTAGGATAAAATCTAAACAATGCTTCCCTCCAAAAAGAATTTCCATTAAAATATAATTACAACGTCACTATTATATCTTAACTAAATAGAAAAAATGGTCACGATGAAAAAAAGTTCTTTTTTCCTAGTCATTGGATTACTAGTACTATCACATTGCAAACAACGTGCCTCATATCTCCGTACGGCTGGTACTGGAGCCAAAAAGCCGTCCGTCACTCTGGAAGGTATTCTAAATGTCAGCCCTACTCTACCTTTTGATGGCAGTCCTGAATCCAACCTTATTTTAACCACCTATTTAGAAGCATCCAAACAAGTAATAAATCAACGTACAGGCTCAGCAAATCAAATTCAATATATAAATTCGGTTCGTCAGAAAATTAATTCCTTTTTAGCGACTCAACAATCTTTAAGTAGTTGTGGTAACAATCCTAATTTACAACTGTCGAAAAGAATCATCGCCGGAGCAGGTACTTTTGACGAAGATATTTACCCCAACGACGTTTATAATCATAACCCCCTTGCCACCATTCAAAATATGTCCCTAGCTCAAATTTTAGAGGTTAAATGGACCCTAGACTATCTATTTTCCACAAATGCCGTGCCTTTCTGTTCAATACCCTCTAGTTATACCCTTGACCCAACAACAAAAGTCCAAGTTAATCAGTATTGTACTCGCTTTCAAGAAATGGTTACCCAGGATTTTGAATTATATAGTCAATCGCCAGATACCCATACTCGTTTATTTCCCCAAGCATCTATGGAAACTATTCAAAGTCAATTAAATAACTGGATGGTTAAACTCAATCAGCAAATTGAAGTCATAAACCAAGAATTATCCCAAAACAGTCAGATATTGGACCAATCTCCAAACCCTGAAATCTTAGCTCGTCGTCTAGCGCAAAGAGAATATGAAAAGTATGTAGCTTTATACGCTGACATGACTTCCTCTATCTATGGTCGAATAATCTATACTGATCGATTACTAGGGGTTATCGATCCTTTACAAAATATTGAACAAGCAGAATATTATTCTTCCACCCATAAATTACTGTTTAAGCATCATGGTAAAGCTAATCCCAGCTCTAAAATCCGTCGTCAAGATGGCGTTTATCTTAATGACTTAAAATATGCTAAAATCGAAGCATTCGAGTTGATTAATGAAAGATTAGAAAAACTACTAGGCTATGAGCAAATTGAATTAGAAGAATTTGTGCTTCACCATCCAGCTAGTGTAGGCCATTATTTAATGACCAATCCTGGTTTTACCAGCACTGTTTGTAGGCAAATAAATGATATTGAACAGTCTCATCACAACATGGAGAAGCTTCTTACAATTATAGAATATGTAGATTTAGCTGTTGCTATTATTCCACTAGGCGGTTGGGCTCTTAAAGGAGTCACTAAGCTGGCCCAGTATACTATCACTCGTAGTTTAATAAAATTCGCTCGTAATGGTTTAGTTGTCGCGGTTGGTGCCGCCAGTGGAGCTATCGCTACTGGCGCAGCATACGGTAATTACCAACTCTATAAAGAATATGGACTTTTAAAGAGAGAATTATTTTTAACCGCATACCATCATGAAGCTTTCTGGCAGTTTGAATCTCAAATTGAAAAGGCCATTTCGCAAATCAATAAAGAACTTTTCTGGTTACAAGTGGCTGGTTTAGTAACAGTATTAGATGTGGTCTTAGTCACTAAAGAAATTGTGAATATTGTTCAAACTTTGGATGATGTAACACCCGCAACTATACTAGTTCAACTCAAAGGAACAAACGAGGCTTTAAGAAGCGCTCAAACCAGATGCAATATTTAATAGGATGCGGAAATTATCTTTAGGAGCTAATTGATGCGTATATTTATTTTTTTCATCATTATCCATATAACCAATCTTAATCTATTATACTCTCGCATCGATCCCTTAAGGTGTATTGTCGGTACTGTCCAAGATTTTTATTCAATAAGTGGTAACAAACATTCTGGCAAAGTCTCGCGTGTTACCGCAAATGTTATTTATTTTGAGGATGGAACTCGTTTATCAAGAGCTCGGATTTTTCAACCCGGAGCTTTTATTGCTTTTAAATCTATAACTGGTAATGATTTTTCAGCGGTTTTTGAGACTTTTGTGGCTAAAGGCGATAGCTTTAAAGGTCGAGTATTTAATCAAGACACAATTATATTACGAGACGTTCGTCACAATGGAGTTGTAAAAGGTAGTGGAGGTCTTAAAACTATTAGTTATGATAAGATTGATGTACAGACTATCAGAACCCTTTATATTGGTCAGACTGGTTGGATCATCCGTAATGGTGTAGAGGTTCAAGCCAGAATTGCCGATGTCGATGAAAGCGGTCGAGTTATTATTCATTTTGATGTGAAAGATACCGGTAAAACCATGAGAGGAATAGTCGAGGTAGACGCCTTTAAAACTAGATCTGCCAAAAAATATATCCCTGACGGGGCTCCATCACTATCTTACGAAGAAGGCAGAGCTTTTCGTAAGAATTTTCAAATTGCCGGTGAAGACGTGCTGGTAACCCATTACTCTACTTTCAGTGATATAGCGAAAGCTGAGGGTAAAATAATAGATGGCTTGGATCCCAGCAGATTATCTAAAACCAAATCCTATACTTATGTAGTTACTAAAGAAGGTGCTGTTAGACTAGGGGAAGTAGACAACGCCTTAGAAATTGGGGTTAAACATATCAATATTGCCGGTACTGATGAAGTAGTTGGTGCTGGGGAGTTAAGCTATTCTCATGTCCGGGGCAGATGGATGTGGAATACGGAAAGTGGTAATGTTACCCGCATTTTAATTGAAGAACATGGAGCTGATCCAGCCCAGATACATTCTATGATGGAAAATATTTTTAAGCACTTCCTAGGAGACAATATAGAATATACACCCAATATTTTACTACCTAAAGCCCCTCCATCACTTGATTATATTAGAACGATATGCAAGCATTTTATGTTTTGTTTAATGAACACCCAAGCCTGTGGCCTAGCTGGAGCTAAATGCGTTACACCCAAATAAAATTATTATCCCTTTTTGTAATCAAGTTATTTTTAACTATCACCTCTCAAGCATCACCCTGTGGTTTATTAGATAGAGCGCTCCTGGATATTAAGAGTTCAATAGCCAAACCGGCCTTTCCTCGCTCAAAAGACTCGTTAAAAACCCTAGTTCATTTTGTAACAATTTCTGTTAGAGGTATGGGATTTGCTGACCCCGATCAAGCAGTTAAAAAAAATTTAACTACCACTGATGGAAAAAAAGTTAGAGCCTTCTACTACCTTAAAGGCCGTCAACATGCGCTGGACCAAGGTCTAATTTTTGAAGTTCCTATTGTTAACGGTAAATATAAAAAAGATCATATACCCACTGCTCTTATCCAAACTCAACCCAGTGAAACACGACCAGCTTTTAATTTTGCTTTTTTAGAAGGAGGTATATTAGTTTTTGCCCTAGTTACAGACGGAGTAGAACTGGGAGTCAAACATCTTCATCTAGCCAATATGCGTGATGTCTTGATGGGTGGAGAAATAAGAATGGCCAAAGACAGAGCTAGGTTCCTTTTTAACTTCAATAGCAAGACCTTTATGCAACATATCTTCCAATCCAATCAACATTTAAGCAAAGAGCAATTCAAAGATCTAATGCAATGGATATTGCAAAAACTACTGCCTAAAGATAAAGATGTAGAATATACTGACGATGTTTTGCTTCCTAATCACATACCCCCTATGTCACATTTACAGTCATTACATAATAAAGGACTAGTTATAATTCCAGAGAACTGGCGTCCTTAACCTCAACTCCATTCATCTCATCACCCAGTTTTTATCATTTTTATGTAACATTAACTAAGTAATATGTTTATATACTTATAGCTGATTTTACATATTTTACCAAAACATTATTTACTTTACCCTAATATTTTGATATTTTTCATTAATCATTAGGTGTTTATACCTATACTTTAAAAATATCTTTATGATATTAATAATTTAGAATTTAGAGAGATTTATTATGCCTTACCTTTTAACCATCTGTTTTACGATTCTACTATCCTTAGACATTATGGCCAACCCTGATCCAGAAGTCCTCCAATTATATGACCCGATAAGTTTGCAGCGAGCAGCAATATTTGATGCATTTAAATCCGATAAATCAGAAAAACTAAAAAACAGTACTGACGCAGTTTTTAATTATTTAATCGGAAACCTTAGCTTAATAAAAAACGATTTGATAAAAGCTAAAGAACATATGACTGCGGTAATTGAAGCAGATCCAACAGCTATCAATGCTAGGACCACCTTATCAGTAATTGCGCAATTATTAGGCGATTTTGATTTGGCTGAAAGAATCAATCGAGAACTATTGACACTAATACCTAATAGTATCACTGTGCCACCATCTCTCGCCAATATCCTTATTGCAAGACAAGAATATGATGAAGCAGCTAGATTACTAGAGGACCATTTAAGAAAAGATCATTTAAAAGAAAAAACAAGTTTCCACAAGAGCCGTACAATTCTGGCAAATATTTATGGATATATGGGAGAATTAAAACAAGCACGCCAAGTTCTCCAACCTCTTTTTGATGATCAAAATATGCGTTGGCAAGGACATTACATGTTGGGCCTTGCTTATGCTAATAATAAACAATTAAAAAAAGCAATTACTCAATTTAAAAAGGCTTTACAATTAAAACCAGATTATCTGCAGGCTGTGCTAGCGCTAAGTTCGGGCTATACGATATTAAAACAACCTGCAAAAGTTAATAGGACAATAGACAATTTTATACTTACACAAATTGCTGGTAATGGACCGCCTGTCAGCAATCCGCAAACCAACAACCAATTAGCAACTCGAAGGTTCCAGTTTACAAAAGGATTCTCATTTTTTTGGGGTCTCATGCCTGACAACTCCTTTGATTGGTTAATATCCAGCGTAAGTATGGTAAGTACAGCTAGAAAAGGACAACTCCAGATTGCCTTAGCACAATTACAACTAACACGATTGGTGTTACCCAACAACTATGTTGTTATCTTTCATATTGCAGAAACATTAAGTGCAATGGATCAGGACCAAGAAGCAGCGATTTATTATAGGCAAATACCACCCTCTGCTCCCTCATACTTAGATTCTCAGGTCAAAGTCGCTACAGTAGAGGCTGATGATCCAGAGAAACTACAACCAGCCATACAACGGTTACTAGATCTACTAGAACAAAATCCCCAATCATTTAATTTGATTCTTAATTTGTGTTACTTGTTAAGAAAAAACAAAGATTTCCAAAAGGTGGTAGAAATTACTTCTAACGCTCTTGAGTCAACAGATAAAAATCCCAATTTTGTTCATCTTTATTTTCAAAGAGGGATCGCTCTAGATCAATTAGATCGTTGGCCAGAAGCTGAACAGGACTTTAGAAAGTATCTTACTAATAATCCCAACGATGCTGACGCCCTTAATTATTTGGGATATACCATGGCTGATAAAAATCAAAACCTGGATGAAGCTTTAAGGTTAATCAAAAAAGCATCTCATATTGAACCAAGTGATGGTTATATTACGGACAGTGTAGCTTGGATTCTATACCGTATGAAAAGATATGAAGAAGCCCTCATGTATATAACAGAAGCCATACGAATGGTTCCCACCGATCCAACCATTAGCGATCATCAAGGTGATATCTTACATGCTCTTGGTCAAACAAGACCGGCATTAACAGTATGGAAAAGAGCTCTTTCTTTGTTGGATCCCGAAGAAAGAAATTACCAAACAATGAAGGCGGATATTGAGGCCAAAATCGAGCAACACAGTCAAGCTCTTTCCCATAAATAAGGCATTAATCTTTATCAAAGACAATTCGTTTTCTTTGCTTTTTTATTACACCTCTTTTACGTTTATCTTCTAGTCTTTTTCGATCAGAGGCCAAAGAAGGTTTTGTTTTACGACGCACTTTAGGTTCTATTAACGCTTTACGAATTAACGCTGCCAAACGATTAATAGCGTCTTGACGATTTCTATCTTGAGAACGGAATCTTTTAGCCTCTATAATTAAAACACTCTTTTGATAGATGCGTCCTCTCGCCTGCTTGTATAAACGACTGCGTACATCCTCAGATAATGTATCACAATTCTGGATATCAAAGCGAAGCTGAACAGCGGTAGCGACCTTATTTACATTTTGACCACCTGGACCAGACGCCAGAACAAAAACAAATTGTATATATTTTTCATTGATACTTAAATCATCAGTTATCTTAATCATAATATTAATATTCTACCAAAAATCACACTTTCCTTGCAAAGATTGAAATGATATCATGAGTCCTAAATTTAAAACTTAAGTTCTAACATATGTATATTTTTCTTGATAAGTTTTTCTTCGTTTTTCATTCACTATTAATTGTTTTCAATCTATTTGGGTGGATATGGAAAAAAACCCGTAAGGCCAATTTAATTTGTCTCCTTTTAACCGGATTTTCCTGGACCGTTTTGGGAATATGGTACGGATTTGGATATTGTGTCTGCACCGACTGGCACTGGCAAATTAAAAGAAAATTAGGGCAATACGACATGCCTCCCTCTTATGTAAAATATTTAGCTGATTCCTATACAGGAATGAATTTTGACCCTGAATTGATCGACATAGTAACTGGAACCGGGCTTACTCTGGCTCTAACCGCTTCTCTACTAGTAAACATCCTTGACTGGAAAAGAAAATCAAAAACAACCAATTAAAATACATAACTAAACATTCCATTGCCACCATCCCAAATACTTTGTAGGTTTTTCCTTCTCCAACTCTCTCGTTTTACCGACTCATCCAAATCAAGATTTATTAATAAAGAAAATTTACATGTAGAACTAAAAAAAAACTCATAACGAAGACTCAACTTATGATCCTGCTTGATATCCGAAGTCAACGAGGACCCATCATACGACCAATCACCACTTTCCTTGTGCCATGCCATCTGATATCCCAAGGTAAAATTATCCTGACGAGATCCTTGCTCATAAGCAGGAATGATCCATTTGAGATGTGGAATAATATCCAGCATCTCAAAGTCTTCTATTAAGGACTTCCATTCAAGTTGGGTGGAATAAACCCCAGTAATTAACGAATGGTTATCATCAGAACCCAGCTTATAGAATTCTAGTTGAACAAGAGAAAGAGTACGCTCTGTATCCCACACAGTATCATCATCACCTGCTGTGGATACTGAATCACTCTCTGCATCAATAGTATCAAGATAAAGAGCCTCAAACTTTTTATCATTTTGTAATCGACCTGTTATACGTAACATCGAACTAACTGATTTACTAAAAAAGATCGAAAATAATGTTTTGTCGTACTGATATTCTTGTTTTTCATCAGGAAAAACCCATCTCACCTTTGGCTCATAACGAAAAGCGGCGTATATAAAATCCCCTATTGAAGATCCTAATTCTGGTGGGGAGCCCTTTATATATGTAAAGCCATAAGCATAAGGCTTGTTAGGCGTTATGTAGTAGTCATTGCGATCATTTCTCTTCTGACGCGGTACATCAACGTAAGTATGAAAAATTCGAATAATATGTCTATCCGCAAAACGATAAGTCATAGCTAATCCGACGTCATCTGTTCTCTTATAAAGACCAGGATTACCATAAAAAGAAAAACTTAAAACTGAGAATGGTTGATAAGCTAATTCTAAAACTTGATGAGTATTATCTACTTCTAAATCACCTTGTTCATAATAGGTAAAAAGAAAATAAAAAGACTCACCAAAAAATTCTTTAATTTTAAAACGATTGTCAATATAGAACTTGCTAACATTTAAACTGCCAACAGTTAGATCAAAAGCCTTTTCGTTAGTGAACCACTGGTATTCCATATAGGTCGGTTTTGAATAAGAAAAGACATCCAACTGATATTCTGAACTCAAAAGATCAGGACCTTCAAATCTCTGCTGTTCGATTTCTGTTAAACCATGATACTCCGATAACGATTCAAAACTGTACACTTTTTGCTCAAATAAGAGAGAAAAAAGCAAAAAAATGAAATTAAATAATAGCAAGCACCAAAAACGATATTTCATTGTTTTTCTTTACAAAAATTATAATTCATTAAAAGCGTTTATTATATTGTATCAAAACTCAAGTTTGATTACCAATCTACCGACAAACAACGAGAACCGATTAAATAGATAGAAAGCTAATTATGATTAGATACTCCATTTTCATACTCCCATCATCATTATTGATAATATTGTTGGTACTGCTAATGTTGCTAATAACTTGTGATCAAAATGACCATCCTGACAACAATGAACTAAAATTTTGGGCACTAAAAATAAGAAGTCAAAAACGAGATCCTAAATCACCTTTTCGTTATAGACAAGAAGGAAATACAAATATTACCACCATATCGCCAGCCCCAGGATCAGTATTAGACTATCCTAGCATTGAATATAGATGGACCCCTATCGGTAATAATAATGGGAATTACCGAATAGAGGTGGGTACAACTAAGGGGGGTAATGAAATCTACAAAAATAATAGTCCAGGTAATTATTTGGTTATTAAAAAAATTCCATTAAACGGAAAATATGTATATTTCAGATTAGGATACAAAGATGATAATATATGGAAATACTTGGATTATCAGTATAAGACTGCCAAATATCCTTTTTGGCCAGCAACTAATCAAACTTTAAAGACTCCTCAAGTGACATTTAACTGGGTAGCAATGGAAGATATCAGAAAATTGTATATTGCTGTGACAAATTCAGCATTTCCAACCAGCGCCATACCTAAAACCGGAAATTTATTCGGACAAGCAATTGGAAAAGACGTTAAAGGTAGACTATTAAGATCCATTTCGATCAGAAACCTTCCAACAGATGGTAGTCCTATTTATGTACGCTTCTGGTTTGAAACTAATAGATGGTATTATGTAGATTATATTTATAATCAGTTACTACCTAGAACCACCTATCCTGAGCTGAACATTCAACACGTAAGTACAATTTCTATGAATGATTGGGAAGAGCTTCTCGATCATAATGAAGAAACTTTTATAATGGTCTATCCCTCATGGGGATTTATCTTAGACGAAAGGCGATCTTTAGACTTTCCTTTACATGATGACAACTCATTAGTTGAGGATTTATTATATAATGGTTCTAGCTATATAAAGACTATTCATGACCTAGAATTCTCTCATCTCATGAGAACAATTGCCCCAAAATCCCAAAACAATCGAGCTTCAAACCAACATCGAGCCTTCCAGCTTATTACTGAAAAGATGATATTGGCCTTTTTTAAAGATAGTGGCCAATTATTATTATTAGCTCTTCCCAATTATGACGATTGTAAGGGAAATCAAAAGTGTAATGACAACTTACAACATTACATCAATTACTTAAACCAATACTCGGCTAAAAATATTATATTTTTTGAAACTAGACTATGGAACAATGGCAATATTGCTCAAAAGGATCGCATTGTGTTAAGTAGGCTGTGGAAAAATAAAGTTAAATTTATTAGTGTGTTAGGGGGGTATTTAGATCAAAGTGAAAAAGATTTAGTATTAGGACTAGCGGAAGATAAAGATTATTTTGCATCAATTGAAAAAATATCCATCATTCCCACATTTTCCGCTCTGTCTGATATAAAATTAGAAGAAATTGAGTTTACTGACCAGATATCTACAACTTTTATAAATATAGATACAGATATAAATGTAGATGTAGATGCAAATAAACCTAGTTCTTTAAAACCTTCTTCTTTATGTGAAAGAAAAGAAGTAGTGCAAATACTCACTAAAAAGCAACTTGAAATAGCAGAATATTATGCCAGTAAAGCTGATAAAATCGACATCACAACTATTCATGATGCTAAAAGAGAAAATTTAAAAAATAGTTTTAACCTCTTTTTCTCTTGTGATAAAGAGGCGTCTGATATTTTCTATATATCCGAACCAACTATTCTCGCTATGCGATTTTACACCAACTCAATAAATCTAATATGTTCAGATTTTCAAATTTTAGATAATAATCTAGGAAACATCATTAGTTATTACCCAATGAACCTAATCGCCAACAAAGATGATTGGAAAAATTCTATTTATACTCCATCCTTATACTTTAAACCAATCTATATTCAAACACCATTGCAGTTGGAACCTCTTTTTAATAGCAAAAAATGCTTTAACTTTGAGCCCTCCAGTTACTAGTAAATATTAGTTTCCAGGCTTGGTTTAAAGAAGAGAAAATCGATAACATCCGAGCGGGTAATTATTCCTCTATATTGGCAATAGTCATCCAAAAGGACTATATAATTGGTTTTTGAAGCCTCAAATATTGCCACAGCCACTTTTAATGCTTGTTTATATCCCTGGCAGTCATTTGATTTAATGCTAAATTCATAATTGAACCTCCTTTTTTAATCATCCAATAATCCTCATTCCATTTTCTAATTCTTAATTTGCCACAGAGGAATTAAATTGTGATTAAATATAAATTAAAAGGTTCTAATAAAACGCGATGAGCAGATTATACTCATCGCATATGAAATCGTTATTTTATTAAAACGACAGGATAGGCATATAAATGGTTGAATACTTTCTGTTCACGTACAAAGTTTGAATCTATACAGCGATCAAAATATTCTACTCTTGACCTACGTAATTCAGGACTTTTCCAAATAAAACATGTATCACCCTTTTCTTGCCCTGTATCAAATATTAAATTGGCAACTTGCTCATAATAACAATCCGAATCAAGGTATTTTTTGAGATCATCAGACGGTTCAATAGGCGGATCATTGAGTTCCCTAAAATATACTCGATTATAGATCCACTTATATCCAAATGGTTCAATAAAAAAATTGTGTTGCCAACCACTTCTATAAACATCTTTAAATTCTCTTTTCTCACCTCCACTAGAAAGAACTGATCTCAATCTTTTATAAAGAACTGCCCCCAATCTTTTTGAAGCTAGGTCAATTTTAAGAGATACCACTATATCCTCAATAGAATTGATAATTTCCTTTTCTGAACCTACTGCTTCTGTAAATAGTATAACCACACTTTTATGTTCACCCATCCTATTGACATTTTCAAGCGACCACCCGGCAATTTGTCTATGAATACCATTTTTTTCTTGACTGGACACTTGACCAGACAACCTACACTGATCTTGAGGATCGCTAATTAGCCAAGGATTATATACACATCTATACCCTTCAAATCTCTTTTTATAAAAATTACAGACTTCTTTCATTGTATTTAAGGTCGTAGGTAAAGCTGGATCTCCAAATATCAAATCCGTTGACGCTAAAACAAATAAAGCAAATAATAAGTTTTTCGAAAAATCCCTGATTTTCATTTTACCTCCATAAATTATAGGTAAGTTAAATAAGATAATCAGGACATACCTTAAACGCTAATATCCAGCAATTTTATCAATACTGAAGCATGCAAATTCTGGTTACTCAGAGTTTCCACTTATTTGTTTCTGAAATTTTAATTTACTGGATAGGAATTTCAGCACTTAAACCAAATAGCATTTGATCAGATAGTTTATGCGAATAAGCAATCGATGGAGAAGACAAATGATATTTGTACGAAAGAGTTGTGCTAATTGATACAGAATTATAAAAATTAATACCAACTTCAGCAACAGGAGCAAAATAGGTATCGATTCCTTGTTCTATTTTTTCAACAGGAATGGAAGGTCTGCCATTCTTGGCTACTAAATTCATACTATCTAGTTTGCTTTTAGATTCTACTAACTCATGTCTACGAGCAACATAACTTATACCAAACTCTGTACCCACCCCTACTTGAATCCAACTAGAAGGCTTATAAGCAGCATAGGTAAATCGAGCTTCATATCCTACGCTGGTTAAGTTGGTTCTATAAGCTGGATCATTTGAAAAACTATAGTCTTTATAAAATTCATCTTGATTATGATCGAATCGAATATCTCTATTTGAACTAGCTACACCTCTATTGATAGTATGCCCTACTTTCAAACGATTATAATATCGATAATATCCAATTCCCATTTCACTCATATTGTTAAATTCCGCAAAATTGGTTCCTTTTCTCAAATAACCTGAAAAACCGTGTTTTACAGATGACTTTTTGGTAGTTGGAGTAAAGGTGATATTAGATGGAAGACTGCTAATAGCAAAAAGTGGAATATTAACCACAATTCCCAATAAAACAACACTTAAAAAATGAGACAATTTCATCAATGACCTCCCTTTAATTAATGAATTTTTTCTTGATAAACTATCTATTGTACAGAATATTTTACTATATTTTTCATCTGATGTGCAAGTCTATTGACCTCATATTCAGGTAAATTTTTGACAGCCAGTTTCAAAATTTGATAAGGTAGGAAACCCTCCTGTATGGGGACAGATAAAACCTTTTAAAAAGGAGTATAAAGATAACACTAGAAAATGATTTAAAAATTATCCATGAAGAAGAAGAAATCCTTAAAAGAGTCAAAAAAGCTATATCTGAAGAAGGGCCGCGTAAAAAACTCATAGAATCATATCATCAGCATTTTACTTCCTTAAGAGATGACACTGTAGGAGCTAGAAAAGATGATTTACCTTCTCTATTCGATCAATTACATATGGTTCACAGTCAAGCGGGACATTTTTCACTCGATAAAAAGGTTCCCGATATACGTTGTCCATATTTTGCTCATATGAAATTACACACTCAAGGTAAAACCAGAGATATATTATTAGGGTACAAAACATATATTAATCCCAAGGCCCAAATAACTATCATAGATTGGCGATTCGCACCCATTGCTAAAATCTTTTTTAACTATCAAGTAGGAGATGAATACGAAGAAGAAATTAATGAAAAGATAATTACCGGTAAACTTTTACAGCGAAACATTTTATCTTTTGATAACGGTCAACTTGTAAAAATAATTACTCCTCAAGTTACCTTACTTCGCGAAGAAAACGATAGATGGGTTAAAAACGTCGAAGAATATGCACCCAAATTGACCGGCGGAGCAGGTAGTACTGTTATGTATCAAAAACTGGGAGTTAATGCATATAAAGAAAAAACTTCAGCTATATCTGCCTTATTAGACAAAGATCAGTTCTCAGTACTAGAAAAACATGAAAAGTTTCCTTTATTAATACTTGGAAGCGCTGGTAGTGGTAAAACCACTGTAGCACTTCATCGCTTAGCAGTAATCAATTTCAAAGATCCGGAACTTTATCACTCACGGAATTTAAAAGTAATTGTCCCAGAACGAGGATTAGTAGGTTTATCAAATGTACTGTTAAAAGGCTTAAAAATGGATAACACGCCAGTTGCGACATTTGATGATTGGATCAAACAGCAAGGAAAACGGTTATTTAAAGATTTACCAGAACGAATTTGCGACTGTACTCCTATAAATGTAATAAAATTTAAACGTCATCAAGCTTTGTTGGAAGTGTTACCTTCCTATGTAAATGATCTAGCAAAAAGCATCAAAAAGGACCTACTAAAAAGTTTTCATAATCTTAAGATAAACAATCCTATTCCCAATATAAACGATTGTATTCGTGATAAAAACAAAGACGAAAATATACTAGAATGGTTAAATAATTTAGAAAAGGACATTACTCACCTTATTTCACAAATAAATTCCAATTCTAATCCCAATAAACAATCAAGCATCAATATAGAACAAGTAAAAACAATAATCGAAAAAGAAAAAGAAAAATTATTATATTTATCCAAAGATAGGAACAACCTATTTCTAGATCGTAAATGCCTGTTAAGGGCAGTAAAAAAATCTAATAATAAATTAAATATTGATATGGTAGAGGATGTTATCCAACATTCTAAAATTCAATTATCACCAACTACCGAAGAACAATTTGCCGATGTTGATCCAGGAAGACTAATAACAGTAGATGGAAAGTCTATTGATGAAGGAACTCCATATGAACATGCTCAAACCATTGATGTTGAGGATTATGCTATTTTAATAGAACTATTAAAATTAAAAACAGGTGGACTCAAGACAACCAAGGGCCGATTAGATACTTTTACTCATTTAATAGTGGATGAAGCTCAAGATCTAGCCCCGATTGAACAAAAGATTCTGGGGTACACGATTAGAGACAAAGGTGGTATTACAGTTGCCGGCGATCATGCTCAACACATAGATCCAACCGCTTGTTTTACTTCCTGGCAAAATGCAATGGAGCAGTTCAATTTTTACAACATTTCTCCGGTACATTTAAAAATATCATATCGATCAACCCGACCTATTTTGAATCTAGCTCACTCAATACTAGGATCATCTGCCCCTAAAGATAAACCTATTGCCAAGCGAGATGGAGTACCTGTTTCCTGGTCCCATTTTGACAATTTGGGGCATGAAATTACTTTTCTGGTTGATGCCCTTGGTGATCTTAGTAGTCGCGAATCAACAGCTACTATAGGAATTATTACCAGAGATAAAGACAGCGCCAAGCGATATCACCACTTATTGAGTAGATCCATCTTTGTACGACAAATAATTGAAGGCAATTTTACCTTTAAACCAGGTATTGATATCGTTGATGTTGCCCAAGTAAAAGGACTAGAATATGATTATGTTATTATTCCCGATGCTAATGCCAATCATTATCCGGATGTAATTGAAGCTAGAAGATCTCTTCATGTAGCTGTTACTCGTGCGATATATCAACTTTGGATCATCTCTATTGGGCGACTTTCTCCAATATTAGTCAAATCGAAGGGACTAATGAGTAGAATTTAAACAGTTTTATGAAAGGGAAAGACCAATGACAACTATTATTGCTTGGATTACTTACTTTACCCTATCTCTATTAACAACCATACCTATTATCTTAATTTTATACCCTATGGATTGGATTGGTTTAAAAGAACTAAAGTCTAAATTAGTGTTTAAAGTAACTTTCTATTGGGCCAAGATACTAATCTGGATCACCGGAACAAAGGTAGAAGTTATAGGAAATGAAAAGGTTCCCAGGGATCGCGCTGTATTATTTGTTAGTAATCATCAAAGCGCTTTTGATATTCCCTTAATGATAGCATATATAAACAAACCAAAAGCCTTTATAGCTAAAGAAAGTGTAAGGTTTTTCCCTATAATGGGATTATGGGCCCACTTGATGGGATGCGTTTTTATAGATCGAGAAAATGTCAAATCTACAATAGAATCTTTTTATAAAGGTATCGATCGATTAAAAGAAGGGTTATCTATAACCATCTTTCCCGAAGGAACCAGGAGTCGTGGTATTCAGATGAAGAAATTTAAATCAGGCAGTTTTAAGTTGGCTTTTAAGAGTCAGGTTCCCATTGTACCTGTAACTATTATCAATTCTTTTAAAATTGGCAAATCTAAACCCTTATTAAAATCAGAACATGTCCGAATTATAATTTCAGATCCCATTGAAACAGCTAATCTTACCCAACAAGACGAGCGTAATATCCCAAAGGAAGTCGAGCAAATTGTTTATCGATATTTACAAAAATATAATTAAATTAAGATGTAACTGGACTTTAATCGAATAGAAGGTATAACTATATTTAAATGATTACTATATCTAAATCAAAGGTACATAAAATTAAGTATTAGGGGGAAAAAGGATGTCTACAAGTATTTTAACTGGTGTATTTATATTATTGGCTTTTTTAGCTAGTTGTTTAAGAGTTTTAAAAGAATATGAAAGAGGAGTTATCTTTAGACTTGGTCGCTGTATTGGATATAAAGGTCCTGGATTGATTTTTTTGATTCCAATTTTGGATACCATGACCAGAATGAGTTTAAGAACTGTAGCTATGGATGTGCCTTCACAAGACATTATCACCAAAGATAATGTCTCCATTAAAGTTAATGCGGTTGTATATTTTAGAGTTCTTGAACCTGTTAAAGCTTTAGTTGATGTTGAAGATTATTTGTTTGCTACTAGTCAATTATCCCAAACAACGTTAAGGGCCGTATTAGGACAATCAGAACTTGATCAGTTGCTTATCGCCAGAGATGATATTAATCACAAACTTCAAGAGATAATTGATCATCAAACTGAACCATGGGGCGTTAAAGTAAGCAATGTCGAATTAAAACATATCGATTTACCCGCAGATATGCAAAGAGCTATGGCTAAGCAAGCAGAAGCAGAAAGAGTAAGAAGAGCCAAAATCATCGCGGCTGAAGGCGAATTACAAGCTTCTCGTAAACTAGCCGAAGCAGCTTCAGTTATGGCCAGGGAACCAATTACCATTCAAATTAGATACTTACAAACATTATCAGAAATTGGTATTCAAAATAATTCAACTACCGTTTTCCCTTTCCCGCTGGAAATGATGAAAATGTTCAGTAAAAATGTTGTACCCGCGCCATCATCGGAAACATAGGTTTATTCTTTTTAAATCTTAACCAATTGAGGTTACTAATTGAGGTTTCAAAAAGGCATAAGATTTCCAGCGAGGTTTTAGTATGCAAATAAAAGGATTTATTTTAGCTTTTTTTGCTTTATCCGGAATAACAAATATTTTACAAGCTGTAAAAGCTGAAGTGGTGAATAAAGCAAAAGTTAAGGAAGAAACTAAAGAAACTACTAAAGACGTAGCCAAAGAGATTCACATTATTCAAGTTGAAGATATGATTAATACTGGAACCAGCTCCTATATTTTAAATGCTATAGCTGCTGGTGAACAAAAACAAGCTGAATTATTAATAATTCGAATGGATACTCCTGGAGGAATGTTAGAGTCTACACGTAATATTGTTAAGGGGATTCTAAATGCCAAGATACCTGTAGTTGTATTTATTGGTCCCAAAGGTGCTAGAGCCGGTTCGGCTGGAGTTATGATAACCATGGCTGCTCATATTGCAGTAATGGCTCCCGGAACTAACATTGGAGCGGCACATCCGGTTAATTTTGACGGAAAGGATGCGGGTGGTGAGGATATAAAAAGAAAGATTGTAAATGATACCGCAGCCTTTGCCAAGTCGATTGCTAAAGAACGAGGCAGAAATGAAGATTGGGCTGTAGCCGCGGTCAAAGAGAGCGTATCTGTTACTAGTGATGAAGCCTTGGAAAAAAAGGTGATAGATTTTATAGCTGAAGATTTAAATGACCTTTTACAAAAAGTCAACGGAAGAAGTATTAAGATTGGTGAAGAGCAAAAGGTTATTAACATTAAAGGTGCGTCAAAAATTTCTATTGAGATGTCACTTAAAGAGCAATTTCTCACTTTTTTGGGTCACCCTAATGTTGCATATCTGTTAATGACCTTTGGCGGATTGGGTCTATATATAGAATTAACCCACCCCGGCATGTTATTTCCGGGAATAATAGGAGTTATTTCTATTTTACTGAGTTTAATATGTTTCAATGCTTTATCTATCAATATGGGAGCGTTAGGATTGTTATTGATAGGTGTTGCATTACTAATTTCCGAAATGTTTGTAACCAGTTTCGGGGTATTAGGAATTGGAGGAATTGTTTCTTTTTTAATTGGTTCATGGTTCTTAATAGATTCTCCCTTTCCCGAAGTGGCTCTATCACCCTACATTATAGTTCCTACCGCGGTGGCTTTTTCTATAATTATGCTGACAATAGGTTTCTTATTAATTCGCACTAGAAACACCAAACCGATAACCGGTATTAACGGCCTAAAAGGTAGAACCCAGATTGCTGGCCAGGATGTTCCAACAGGAATCAAAACGCAGATTTTATTCAATGGAGAAATTTGGAACGCTATTTCCTCTGAAGATATTAAAAAGGGTCAAGAGTTCAAAGTTGAGGATGTGGACGGATTAATATTAAAAATATCTCTATATGATAAGAAAGAGTAATTTATCTAATAATGTTTATTATCAAATTAAGATTGATTATCAAATAAGGTTGATACTGATATGCCATGCAAGGATATTACTTCACAAGTTATACTAAAAATTGATCATCAGGATCAAATAATAGATTTTAATTATACCAAACACACGTGCAACAAAACGGTAGGCGATAGTTCTAAATTTTTATCACACCTACCAGAATATAATATGTTCAAAATACTCGATATGTCTTTTGATAATATCTTAAACACCATTCCTCATAAATCAAACCAAGAAAAATTATTGCTATTTCTTCAATGGGATGCCCTGCAGGCAATTATAAGTGCTTATTTAGGGCAGGAATCACAGGTTGACCGAAGTAGACATATAATTTCCTCAGTGGAACATGAACCTAATCATGTAAAAATAGTAATGATGATAAAACCTCCTAAAAAAAATTATAAAATTCAGCCTTGTTTTAAAAAAATCGACTAAAGACTGACGATTTATTTTTAACATGTTCTAGCCTGGGCTTATTTGATAAAATAGGATTATGGTACATTTAATAGCACGGTATTTTAGATCAACCCTAAAATTGTTTACTCGCTTTCATTCCTTAATCATTCCACTGATTGGATTAATGTTCTGCTATTCCAGCATAGGATTCTGGTTAAGTGAAAGAGTTGTTAATAAAGATTTATCTTGGTTGGATGCTGCCTGGTGGGCAGTAGTAACCATGACCACAGTTGGATATGGAGATTTGGCTCCTAGTACTGATATGGGTAGAATCATAGTTGGTTACCCTACTATGATCTTTGGGGTGAGCCTTTTAGGTTATATGTTGTCATCTTTAGCGAGTTGGTTAGTGGAACTTAAGAGAAAGGAAAGAATTGGAATGAACGAATTACATATTAAGGATCATATAATTATTTGTAGATACGGTGGGACAGATAAATTATTAAAAGTAGTGAATGAATTAAAAAAGGATATCGCTTCTCAAGATGTTGATATTGTCCTGATAGATGAAGGATTAGTGGAACTTCCAGTCGAACTACAAGAAAAACGAGTATTATTCATTAAAGGAGATCCATCCAGAGAAGCTGTATTGGAACGGGCCAATTATAAACAAGCAAAATATTTGATTATACTGGCTGATGAACAAGATTATGCACATTCTGATAATATTAGCCTAAAAATTGTATTATTAGTTGAGCAAACAGTGCCCAACATTTACAGCGTTGTTGAGTGTGTGTTACCCGAAAACCGGGACTTTTTTATGAGGGCAGGATGTGATAGTGTAGTATGTGTATCGGCTTTAGCAAGTCAGTTAATTGTACAAGAGATTCTTGATCCTGGTGTCCAGCAGATGGTTTCAGAATTAACCAGCAATCGCTGTGGAAAACAATTTTATCTGGTTCCTATTCCAGATGAAGCTAAATCCTACCATCAAGTTAAAGATCTTCTAAATACTGATGAAACACTAGTTATGGGCATCAGAAGAGAAAACGATAATTTATTTGTCCCTTCTGATTCGACCCCTATAACATCAAATGATAGAGCGATCCTAATTGCCGACCGGCGTCCAAGCTAATAATTTTTCAAAACAAAGATAAGTCTACTGTGAGTTGCCTTGTAATTGTCTTGAATTTTTCTCAGCCTGATGTTATTTCAATTTCTAACATATTTAAAATAAATAAGCATATTAACAATATTATTATTTATACAACAATTATTATAATAAATTAAACAACTTCTTAGACCTTGAAGATGGGAATAAAATGGATTTTCCGGATTATCGAGACTTATTAAAAGAAAAAATATCTACACTTATCGAAAACAATAAACATTTATCACTTAGAAGTATTGCTA